>NZ_JADCBK010000082.1 GCF_020253525.1 Aquidulcibacter sp. | reverse complement strand
CGCCTTAGATGCGGCAAGAAAGCCTGCAAAACGCGCCACGGCCCAACAACATTGGCGTTGAGGACATGAAGGAAATCGTCAGGCGCAAGATCGGCCAATTCCTGTGGTCGGGGTCCAAACACGCCTGCATTTTGAATGAGAACATCAATCGGCTCAGAAATCGCCTCTGCCGCCTTTCGCACAGACTCTGTATCGGTGATGTCGCAAGCCACAAGGTGGAAATTGGGAGTGTGGAAGGGGGCCTGTCCATCGCGGGTCGTGCCAATGACTTTATGGCCGCGCGCCAGCAAGCCTTCAACCAACGCACGGCCAATGCCGCGGTTTACCCCAGTCACCAGATAGGTTGCCATTAGTCTGCCCCTTGCCGTCCGCTCAGCCCCGCAACCGCTTCACATCAACCACTACGGGCAGCGCCCGCAACGATGCAGCAATCACGTTCAAATGCTTTGAGTCTGCAACTTCAACATCAACCAGCAAATCAATAAAGTCTTCGCGGCGGTTTTGCGCCCGCACATTGGTGATATTGCCGTCGCACTCAGAAATGATTTTCCCAACTTGGGCAAACACACCTTTGGTATTCTCACAGCTCATCACAAGGCGACCCAGAGCCAAGCCATTGCGCTTGGCTTCATCAGTCCAAGCCAGATCAATCCATTGGTCTTCATTGGCGTCATGCTCGGCCAGATGATCACAATCAATCGTATGCACTTCCACGCCACGATCTGGCACATGCACGCCCACAATCCGGTCGCCCGGCAAAGGCGAACAGCAGGGCATGAAATGGAGCGCCACACCGGGCATCAAATCTGATCCACGCACAAAATCGCTGGCATGGTCATTATCAATCATCAGCCTTGGTTCGCCCAAAGCGCTTTTGCGTACAAAGCCCGGCACAGCCGCTTCAGCGAGACTTGCCCCCGTCAAGCGCCCGCGCCCAATGGCGGCATAGAGCTCATCCATCGTGTCATAATTCAGCCGCTGACGTGCATCTTCCAGATTGACCTCTTCCGGATTGAGACCAACCCGGCGCAGCGCATGGCCGGCAAGACGGCGACCCAAAGTCGCAAATTCCTCGCGCTCACTCTCACGCACCAAACGACGAATGGCTGAGCGTGCTTTGCCCGTAACCGCCACCGATTCCCAATCGGCAACAGGTTTGCGAATATCCGAGCGCAAAATTTCTACCACATCGCCGTTGGACAATGCCGTCCGCAAGGGCCGCTCTTCCCCATTGATGCGCGCGCCCACTGTGGTGTCGCCGATGCGGGTATGAACGGCATAAGCGAAGTCTAACGGGGTCGCGCCATACGGCAGAACAATCAGATCGCCTTTTGGCGTAAAGGCAAACACCTGATCCTGAAACATTTCCAGCTTGGCATTTTCCAGAAACTCTTCTGGGTCGCCGCCATGTTCGAGGATTTCCACCAAATTGCGTAAAGGTGCCAGAGGGTCGGATTGCTTGTCGTCAATCGGGTGATAGCCATAGGTGCTATTCTTATAGCGCCAGTGCGCTGCAACGCCATCTTCAGCGATCCGGTCCATTTCTTCTGAGCGGATTTGAATATCGACCGAGGTCGCACTGGGGCCAACGACCCCAGTATGGATGGAGCGATAGCCATTGGGCTTAGGGACCGAGATAAAGTCCTTAAACCGCCCTGGAACACATGACCAAGCCTCATGGATCACGCCAAGGGCCGCATAGCATTGGGCGGTATCATTCACGACCACCCGGAAGCCATAGAGGTCTGATACATCGGAAAAGGAGATCGACTTGCGTTCAAGCTTCTTCCACACCGAATAAGCGCGCTTTTCGCGGCCCATCACGCGGGCCTCAATGCCAGCTGCTTCTAAGGCTGCGCTGATTTTCTGGGTCACTGCGGCTACGGCCCCCGAACGCTCTGCCCGCAGATTGGCCAATTGCTCATTGATTGTCTTACAGGCTTCAGGATGGAGGTGCTGGAAAGCCAATTCCTCCAACTCGCCTGAAAAGCGCTGAATCCCCATACGCCGGGCTAGGGGGGCATAAATATCTGCCGTCTCCCGCGCAATCCGTTCGCGCTTCTCGCGCTTTTTGATGAAATGCAGCGTGCGCATATTGTGCAAACGATCTGCAAGTTTCACCAATAAAACCCGCACATCCTTGGACAAAGCCAGGATGAATTTCTGCAAGTTTTCGGCCTGCTTGGTGCGGTTCGAATTCAGCTCCAGCTGAGAGAGTTTTGTAACCCCATCCACCAATTGCGCGACTTCTTCGCCAAACAATTTGCTAATCTCGGCCGTGGTGGCTGTCGTATCTTCTACCGTATCGTGCAACAGCCCCGTGATGATGGAGGCGGCATCAAGGCGAAGTTCGGTCAGAATGCCCGCGACCTCGATCGGATGGGCGAAATAGGGGTCGCCCGACGCGCGCAACTGGCTGCCATGACGCTGCATGGCAAACACATAGGCACGATTGATCGCATCTTCATTGACATGGGGGTCATAGTCGCGAATGCGATCTATCAGCTCATATTGACGCAAAATGCGGCCCCGACTAGGAGGCCGCACGATTTGCGCCGGGAATGGCAATTCCCCAGATTCTTCTAATGTATCAGTGGCACTGCCATCGTCCATCGGGAACCCTTATGATCAATAAGGGTCTTCGCGAACGGCTTCTTGCTCTTGCTGCAACGCACGCAGCACATCGTCTTCAGTTGCCAGAACAGGGGCTTCCAGAGCCAAGAGATCGCTCTCTTCTTCTTCCCGAACGGCATGTGGGCGAACTTCGCGCAGCGATGCAACCAAACCATCGCGCAATTCTTCGGTCTCAACCGTTGCATCGGCAATTTCGCGCAAAGCAACGACAGGATCTTTATCGCGATCCCGGTCAAGCGTCAGGGCTGCACCACCGGAAATTTGGCGGGCGCGATGCGCTGCAAACAACACCAGAGAGAATCTATTTGGGACGCGTTCAACGCAGTCCTCTACCGTCACGCGGGCCATATATCTAATCCTGTCGGAAAGTGAGTAGTCTCTTTACGGGAAGTCGTGGTGTTTCTCAACCATTGCACGCAGATAAAGCCGAAATAGCTTTCTTGCAGGAACAAGCCCTCCCCCTTCGCTCAATCCAGTCGCACGCAATTGTTGAGATTTTCTGACTCCTGCAAAGTCGCCAGCAGATCGGTCCCGGCGATGCCCGTAACCGGGTGGCGCCAATTTGGCGCGATTTCCAGCAAGGGCAACAAAACAAAATCACGTTCTGCTAGACGGGGATGGGGTAGTGTTATAACGCTGCAATCGGCACTGACAATGCCATTGTAATCGATTATATCTAGGTCCAAAGTTCTATTAGCCCAACGATCGTCTGGCGAACGGACCCGGTTCATCCGGGCTTCAATCTCCTGGCAGCGTTGCAAAAGAGCCAAGGGGTCCTGATCCTGCGGCTCTACTCGGCAAACCGCATTGACATAGTCGGGTTTACTGAGATTGGGCGGCCAGGCTTTGGTCGACCAGAAAGACGACAAATGGGTGACACTGTCGCCCGTTTGTGATAACAAAACTAAAGCCTCGTGGAGGATATCCCGGGGTATTTTAGCATCTAGGCCTAGATTTGACCCTAGGCCAACATAAATTCCGGAAGGCTCTACAGGCATTTTTGGATGGAATTGTTCAGAGGAAGGCCGCGTCACTATGACTTTTTATCCCAATGAGCGAATCGCTCTGTTTATCGATGGTGCAAATTTCTACGCAGCAGCGCGCACCTTGGGTTTTGACGTAGATTATCGCAAGCTTCTTGAAGAGTTCAAGAAGCGCGGTCGTCTCGTTCGCGCCAGCTACTACACCGCCATTCTGGAAGATGTTGAATATAGCCCTGTGCGCCCCTTGGCTGACTGGCTGGACTATAATGGCTTCAACGTCATCACCAAGCCCGCGAAAGAATTTACCGACACGCTTGGCCGTCGTCGCGTCAAGGGTGACATGGATATTGAGATCGCAGTCGACATGATGGAGCTTGCGCCCCATGTCGATCATATTGTGTTGTTCTCGGGCGACGGTGACTTCCGCGTCTTGATCGAAGCAGTACAGCGCCGCGGTCCTCGCGTTTCGGTGGTTTCCTCCATCAAGACCCAGCCCCCCATGATCGCCGACGAGCTTCGTCGCCAAGCCGATACCTTCATTGATCTGGCCGATCTTTCGGCTTTGATCGGCCGTCCACCGCGTCCAGATGGTTTTGAGAATGCGCGTGGCAATTTGCGCCCTGCCCGTCCTGTTGAGGGCGATGAGTTCATTGATGATTTTGATGATGAACTCGAAGGCATGGATGACGAGTTCGAAGGCGAGACAGAAGCCTAATTGGCTGCGGGCAGATCGGCTGTGCAACAACCCACGCGCGACTGCCCGCTCTGCCCACGATTGGTCGCGTATCGGGCGGCCAATCGCCTCGAAAACCCCGATTGGTATAATGGCCCAGCCCCGGCTTTTGGGGACAAGCATGCGTGGCTGTTGATTGTGGGCCTCGCCCCTGGCCGGACGGGGGCCAATCGGACAGGTCGGCCCTTTACCGGCGATTGGGCAGGCGACCTGCTCTATCAGACCCTTGCCCGCTTTAGCCTGTCGCGCGGCACCTATGCCGCCCATGCCGACGATGGGCTGACGCTAAGTGGTGTGATGATCACCAATGCGGTGCAATGTGCGCCCCCTGCCAATAAGCCAGAGCCGTCAGAGATTGCCCAATGTGCGCCCTTCTTAAAGGCCCATATTGCCGCCCTGCCCAAACTCACCAGCCTCATTTGCCTCGGCAAGATCAGCCATGATGCAACCGTGCGGGCCTTGGGCGGCAAGCCTTCTGCCTATCCCTTTGCTCATGGCGCGGTGCATCAGATTGGTGATAAGGCCGTGTATGACAGCTATCATTGTAGCCGCTACAACACCAATACAGGCCGGCTTACGACAGAGATGTTTGAGGCCGTATTCGCCAAGGCTTTGGCAGACAAGGGCTAGGCTTCTTTGGCTTCTTTGGCCTCTTGGGCTTCGGTCCGCTGATATTTTGGCAAGCTCAACATTAAAAAGCCAGCCAAAACCAGTCCAACAGACGATACAATTAAGACCAGATCGTAAGAGCCCAATCGATCATACACGATCCCGAACGCCAGCGGGCTGATCCCAGCGCCCAGCGTATAGAAGACATATTGCCAGCCATAAATCTTGCCGTAATTCTTCATGCCGAAATAGCGGCTGGTAAAGAAGGCGATCAGATCAAGCTCTGCCCCCAAAGCAACCCCAACCAGAATAACCGCAACTACGGCGGGACCATGGCCACCCCCCATCAAGAGGTAACAGCCAATAGCCGGGATCGCAAAACAGGCCGCTGCAATCGGGGGCGCATGGAATTTGTCGATCAAATAGCCCACCACCAAACGCGCGATCAGAATGGAAACGCCGATCAGACTGGCAATGCTGGCTGCCTGTGCCGCGGACAGACCATTGTCCTTCATCATGGCGACGATATGGACCGCGATCCCGCTCATCGCGAAGGTCACAAAGAAAAAGGCGATGCCCATTTTCCAAAAAGTGGCGGTTCGGGCCGCTTGCCCAAGCGTCATACCCGTCGCGGTCAAGGCGGCTTGTGCCTGATGGGTGGCGCTGCGGTCTTTAAAGAGTGTGAGGAAGATGGGCAGCCACAACACCAGCACGATGCCGAGTGCCACATAAAACACGCCTTTCCAGCCAAAGGCGTCAATGCCCATTTTATAGAAAATGGGCAGGGTAATCGCGCCAAAGGATGTGCCCAACAGCGTCAGCCCCAGCGCAAGCCCGCGCGACTTATCAAACCACTGATTGATGGTGCGGGTATAAGTCAAAGGCAAAGTCCCCGCCGCCACAATGGTCATGATAAAATAGGTCAGCCAGAATTGCTGCAGATTGCCGTCATTCAGGGTCAAAAGGAATAAGCATAGCGCCAGCAAAAGCCCCGAGACCAAGGCAACCGGGCGCGACCCAAATCGGTCTGTCACGGCCCCGGCCAGATAGGACGACAAGAGATTGCCCACGCCCATCAAGGTTACAGCCATAGACACATCTGTCCGGCTCCACCCAAAGGCCTCCTTCAGGGGGCCAAACAGATTCTGCACCGCATAAAAGGGCAAAGTCGCCAAAGAGGCATAGACGCCAACAATGGAGGCCAACAGGATCGGCCACCCGACCGCGAACTCATTGACTGACTTGGCTGGCTTAGCTTGATCTTGTTGACCACTCTCTGTCATGTAGCGCGACTCCCCCTAGGCTGCACTAGTATCCGCAAGCCAGACAATGATATATCTTTTCAAAGAAGCAAATGAAAAGAACGCGACCCATGCCTAAAACACAGCAAGCCCCTGCCCCATCCGCTTCGCCATCTGCTTTAGCAGGGGTTCGGGTGCTGGATCTATCCCGCGTTTTGGCCGGGCCTTGGGCAACGCAGACGTTGGGCGACTTGGGGGCCGAGATTTTGAAGATCGAAAAGCCCGGCGTCGGCGATGATACGCGCAGCTGGGGCCCACCATTTCTAACCGATGCGCATGGCGGCCAAAGCGATGCAGCCTATTATACCTGCGCCAATCGCAATAAGGCCTCCCTCACCCTTGACTTCACCACGCCAGAGGGCAGCGAGATTTTGCGCGCCCTGATCCCGCATCATGATGTTTTGGTTGAGAATTTCAAAACTGGTGGCTTGGCCAAATATGGCTTGGATTACGACAGCGTCGCCAAACTCAACCCAAAACTCGTCTATTGTTCGATCACAGGCTTTGGTCAGACGGGCCCTTATGCACCGCGTGCAGGCTATGATTATTTGGTCCAAGCCGCAGGTGGCCTGATGAGTGTGACGGGCCAAGCCGACGGTACGCCGGGCGCTGAACCTTTGAAAGTGGGCGTAGCCGTCGCAGACCTGTTTACAGGGCTTTATGCCACCATCGCCATTCTAGCAGCCCTGCGCCATGCCGAGGCTACAGGCCAAGGCCAGCATATTGATATGGCTTTGCTTGATTGTCAGACGGCTGTATTGGCCAATCAAGCGGCCAATTATCTTGTGTCAGGCCAAGCACCTAAACGTCTGGGCAATGCCCATCCCAATATTGCCCCCTATCAGGTCTTCCCCAGTGCCGATGGCCACATCGTGCTGGCAGTTGGCAATGATGGCCAGTGGCAACAATTTTGTGCGGCAGCAGGCCAGCCCGATTTGGCCCGCGACCCGCGCTATCAAACCAATGCCCAACGCGTCGCCAATCGCGACAGCCTGATTGCGAGCCTCTTGCCCATCATGGCCGGCAGGACCACCTCTGGCTGGATAGTCCTATTGGAACAGGCCGGTGTGCCCTGCGGGCCAATCAACACGATTGATCACGTCTTCCAAGACCCTCAGGTCATTGCCCGACAAATGCAGCAAGACCTGACGCGCCCAGATGGTACCCCGATCCCCACGGTCGCCAATCCGATCAAAATGAGCGTCACGCCCCCACGCGCCCGTCGCGCACCACCCGCCCTTGGGGCTGACAGCGAAGCCGAACTCAAAAGTCTCTTGGGGTTGAGTGACGCCCAGATTGAAGGCCTGCGCGCGAAGGGGATCATTTAGGGCTGGGGGGTTACTTACTGCCTCCCAAACCTTGTGCCGCAAAGTCCCACACGGTCCCCGCTCTCCGCTTTGCTGCAGCGGGGATGGCAACGTGGGGGAAACGCCCGCCTACTCGGCCTTCTTTTTATGGCTGTCATACCAGCCAATCGTGCTCAAAATTGCTGCCAGCCATTGGCTTGGGCGGCCAAAGCCGTGGCCAGCGTCTGGCAGGCGAACCAAGGCGCTTTCCACGCCTTGTAATTGAAGGGCTTGGAAATATTGCTCGCTCTCACTCATCGGCGTGCGATAATCGCTTTCCCCCGTGATGATCAGGGTTGGCGTCCGGACGTTACCAACCAAGGATAAGGGCGAGCGGGCCCAATATTTCTCAGGCTGTTCCCAAGGCATTTTGTCAAACCAATAGCTGCCCATCACCGCTCCGATGTCGCTGGTCAAGACTTCCGTTGCCCAATTGATTACCGGCCGCTTGACCGAGGCTGCTGCAAAGCGGTTGGTCTTGCCAATGGCCCAAGAGGACAGGACACCACCGCCAGAGCCGCCTCCAATATAAAGGCGATTGGTGTCGATAAATCCGCGCGCAACCACGGCATCGACGCTGCTCATCAGATCATCATGGTCTTGGCAGGGATAGCAAAGATTGATCAGGTTCGCGAACTCTTCGCCATAGCCAATTGAGCCGCGCGGATTGGTGAACAAAGTCACATAGCCCGCCGCCGCATAAAGCTGATGGGTGATCGAGAATAAGGGGCCGTAATCGGTATGAGGGCCGCCATGAATATCCAAGGCGAGTGGATATTTCTTAGTGGGGTCAAAATTGGGCGGATACAGGATCCAGCCATGAACTTTGCGACCATCGGCCGAAGACGGGGTCCAGATTTCCTCCAGCTTTCCAATCGCTTTACCGGCCCGCCACGCGGCATTCATATCCCATAGAATTGTCTCTTTGCCTTGCGACCAGAGGGCAAGCGCGGCGGGGCGGTCGGCCTCAACACTGGGATAGAGGGTCTTTGTGCCATCGGTTGTGTAGCTGCCACCGGACGACGGCAACAAAAGGCGCGTGTTGCCGACTTCAGGGGTTGCGACACTCACCTGCCCGTCCAAGGCTGCAAAGCCGACGCGACTGATGCCAACATCTT
>NZ_JADCBK010000081.1 GCF_020253525.1 Aquidulcibacter sp. | reverse complement strand
TTGGGGTCAAAAGCCTGCGAGAATGAGGCCTTTACGAACTAGGCGGGGGAAATCAGAACCACCCGTGGCGTCATGAACCACCTAAGCACACAGCCTTATCAGCCGGGGCGCACGGTTTGCGTCGTATTCGGGCCAGTCCGTTAATCTGGCCCACTTCATTGACGCGCTCTTAGCGCCCCGGCCCTCCTGCCCTTATCCCAAGGGCAAAAGCCGAACCCCCGGAGGTCTTTTCCTCGCGGGGCTATAGGTGTTGGGTGTCATTCAAAGAAACGATGTCATCCCCGATGGCGTCAGCCGAGTCCCAGACCTGCGAGCGCAAAGTCCCATTAGGTCCCCGCTCGAAGCACACGCACCGCAGCGTAAGGCCCCCTATTCGGCGGCCTTTTCATCGCCGGGCAGCATGCCTTCCCAGGGGCTTAGGAAATCGAAATTGCGATATTCTTGCACGAGCTTAACGGGCTCATAAATCACCCGCTTTTGGGCTTCGTCATAGCGCACTTCGGTATAGCCGGTCAGTGGGAAGTCTTTGCGCAACGGATGGCCGTGGAAGCCATAATCGGTCAGAATGCGGCGCAAATCTGGGTGGCCAGAGAAGAGGATGCCATACATGTCAAAGGCTTCCCGCTCAAACCAATCGGCTGCAGGCCATAGCGCACAGGCCGATGCAACCGGGGTATCTTCGTCGGTCGTCACCTTCACGCGAATGCGCACATTCTTGCTCATGGACAAGAGGTGATAGACCACCTCAAAGCGCTCAGCCCGTTCTGGATAATCCGCGCCGCAGACATCGACAAAGGACGAGAAGCTTTCAATATCGCGCAAATGCTGCAGCACGGCGAGGATATCGTCGCGGCGAACCACTAAGGTCAGCTCACCATGTGCCTGCGTCGCCGACAGGACAGAAGCACCCAACGCCGAAGTCAGGCGCTCTTGCAACTCAGCCAAAGCGCTCATCGTTCGATCGTTCCTTCACGACGGATTTTCTTCTGCAATTGCAGAATGCCATACATCAAAGCTTCCGCGGTTGGCGGGCAGCCCGGCACATAGATATCGACCGGCACGATCCGGTCACAGCCACGCACCACCGCATAGCTATAGTGGTAATAGCCCCCGCCATTGGCGCAGGAGCCCATGGAAATGACATAGCGCGGATTTGGCATTTGGTCATAGACCTTGCGCAAAGCCGGGGCCATTTTGTTGGTCAAGGTGCCGGCCACAATCATCACGTCCGATTGGCGTGGGCTGGCGCGCGGGGCAAAGCCAAACCGCTCCATATCATAGCGCGGCATCGCTGCTTGCATCATCTCTACCGCACAGCAGGCCAGACCAAAGGTCATCCACATGAGGGAGCCGGTGCGCGCCCAGGTGATCAAATCGTCTGCGGCGGCAACCACAAACCCCTTATCGGCCAATTCGTCTGATAGGCCCGAGAAATAAGGGTCATTGGGGATAACAGGGCCAATGTTGTCGAGTGTGGCGGGAACTGAACCCGCGCGAGGGGGAAGCTTTAGTTCCATTCCAAAGCACCTTTCTTCCACTCATAGATAAAGCCAACCAACAAGATGCCAAGGAAGCTCATCATCGACCAATAGCCGAAGGGGCCAATATCATCGAGCGCTAAGACCCACGGAAACAGGAAGGCGATTTCCAGATCGAACAGGATGAACAAGATCGATACCAGATAGAATTTCACGTCAAACTTCATGCGGGCATCGTCAAACGCATTAAAGCCGCACTCATAGGTCGACACTTTTTCCGGGTCAGGGCTCGACGGGGCTAACACCCAAGAGGCCAGCATGAAGGCGCAACCAAGGCCTGCCGCAATCACCAGAAAGATGATGATCGGGAGAAAGTCGAGCAGAAATGCATTCGAGACCAAGGTCTGTTGAACGCCTGCCCCGGCTTGGGTGACTGCTGACACTGCACTATCGGCCATGTGTGCCCTCTTGAAACGACTCTGTAAGCTGCCCGCAGCGCTTGCAAGCTACGGCACTCGAATCTGATTTTACTAGGCTGGAGTGGGCTTTGGTGCAATGCGCCAAGGCGGTAAAGTCCTGCGAAAATTCTTTAAAGATCAGCCCAAGCTGGCAAAACAGGCTGCCACCACATCAGGGTGGGTCAACATGCCGTTGCGGGTGGTCGGCACATCAATCCAGCGCCAGCCAGCCTCTTTACCTGGCCCCCACATGGCCGGCGACGAGGGCGCAAAGGTCTGCAAGGTGGTGTGAATATAGGTGCGGGGACGGTCTTCCCACCCGCCTTGGGCAAAGCTTACAGGTTCTGTCCATTGCCCGGCGGGGTGCCACGTCAATTTACGTTTGAGCAGCGCGACATTGGCCGCATCCTCTTCTGGCACCAGCATTTTGATCGGATAATGATCAAAGAAAATCATCTTATAGCCGTCGATGAAATGGGCTTGGCGATCTAGCCACCATTTGGGCCAAGACCCATCGGCTTCGGGCATCACCCAAGCCGGGCGCGCCCGCGTTGGAATAAAGGCATCATAAAAGACGATATGGGCAATGCGCTCGCCCAGTCGATCGGCAACGCCGGTGATGGTCAACCCGCCAAAGGAATGGCCAATCAGGATCACCTCCTCTGCATCTTCGGCCTCAATCACCGCGCATATGTCTTGCACATGGGTGGAGAGATTGGTGGTGGGGCTGATCAGATGCGCCCGCTCCCCACAGCCCGTCGCGGTTGGGGTCAAAACGCGGTGCCCGTCAGCCTGCAAGCGTTCGGCCACTTGCCGCCATACCCAACCGCCATGCCACGTGCCATGCACCAGCACATAGGTCTTCCTCTTGCGGGTTTGGATGGCCACCGGAGCAGCGCTTGCAAGGGCTGGCGCGGCCAGAATGGCGCCAGGCGCAGCAACGTGACTTAAGGCCCCTCTGCGGGTGATGCTGTTTTTTGCCTGCCCATTCATTGCGCTTCTCCCTTGCAAAACGTCGCCCAAAACGTTTAGAGACACCCCCGATGCCGGTTTAGCTCAGCAGGTAGAGCGCCCGATTTGTAATCGGACGGTCGCGGGTTCGATTCCTGCAACCGGCACCATTTTCCCCATTCATCAAGATCTGACAAGCCTTGTGGCAGGACTGCCGCGGGGCTCTTTATCTCACGGGCTCAAGGCCCTCACTGGGAAGTGATCGCTTGTGACTGACAGATCTCCCTCATGCCCCTGTTCGGCTTCGGCTCAACGCTCTACCTCCCGCCTGTCGGGCTGTCTGCACGCGCATGGCCCACCCCTTTTAGTCTGTGGAGAAGAGACCATGATGATCCGCACCAGCCTTGCCCTGATCCCGCTGATGGCCCTTGTCGCTTGCGGCCAAGCCCCCCAGTCGGCCAAAACTGAGACCGCACCAGAAGCAACACCCAGCAAGGAGGCGGCCGCCCCCGCTACCCCGGCTCCTGCCGCTGCCCCTGCCGCCCCTGCCCCCGCTGCGGCGGCCGCCGGTTCCTCCCCCGAAGACGCTAAAATCCTCGCCAGCCTTCCAGCACCCTATAGCGAAGGCGATCTGGCCAATGGCCGTCGGCAATTTGCCAAGTGTCGTTCGTGCCATGTGATTGAGAAAGGGGGCGATAACCGCGTCGGTCCTGCCTTGCATGGCATGTTTGGCCGGACGGCCGGGACTGTGCCTGGCTTCAATTATTCCCCGGCCCTCAAGGGGGCAGGCTTTACGTGGGATGCTGAGAAGCTAGACCAATGGCTTGCCGATCCCAAGGGCTTCCTGCCCGGCAACCGCATGAGCTTTGTGGGCCTGAAGCAAGAAAAAGATCGCCGCGATGTGATCGCCTATATCAAGGTTGAAAGCGCGAAATAGGGCCTAGAGCCACCCCTCTCGCCGCACGGAACCGATTAAGTGAACGCCTTTGCCAGAGGCTCTGCTGTGGCAAAGGCACGGTTTCGGGTCTCTGCGCGCCAAATGGGGTGGCGCCGTCCGCCGCTACCGCACCCGCTTGGATGATTTAAAGCCAGACCCCAACGTTTTGTCGCGGAAGACTTTGGCATTTTGAACAAGGCCCAGGCCGAACATCAGCGAGAGCATGACGCTTCCGCCATAACTTAAGAAAGGCAGAGGTTCGCCCACCACCGGCATCAGGCCCATAATCATGCCCGCATTAATGCCGACATAGATGAATAACAACATGGTGACGCCTGCGGCCAAAAACTTGCCAAACCGATGGCGACACCCGATTGAAATATAAATGCCAAACGCCATCGCGGCGAGGTACAGGGCCAGCACAAACAAGCCGCCTACCATGCCAAACTCTTCCAACAGCATGGCAAACACAAAGTCTGTGTGGCGCTCGGGCAGAAAATCGAGCTGGCTTTGGGTGCCCTGCATATAGCCGACACCAAACAATCCGCCCGAACCAATCGCAATCTTAGACTGGGTGATATGATAGCCGGTTCCCAAAGGATCGCGCGATGGATCAAGGAAAGTCAGGATACGGTTCTTTTGAAACTCTGCCATAAAGAAAAAGAAGGCGGCCAAGGCAAAAGTGGCCACACTTCCAGCTGCCGCCACCACATACCACCACGACAGGCCAGCCAATATCACCATGGTCGCCCCAACCCCTGCCACCATGATGGCGGTGCCCAAATCAGGTTGCAGCGTGATCAAAGCCGCAGGCGCTGCCAGCATAACCAACGGAATGGCATGGGCCCGAATGGTCCACATCCGATCCGATTCAGCGTCTTGATAATAGCGAGCCAAAGCCAAGATCAAGGCGATCTTCATGAATTCGGATGGTTGCAACCGGATGGGGCCCACTTCCAGCCAACGCTGGGCACCCAAAGCGACTTTTCCGAACAATTCCACCGCGATCAACAGGATGAAAACGCCAATATAGGCAGGATAAGCCAAGTGGTACCAAATACGGACATCCACAGTTGCCACCACCAGCATGAGGCACGTGACGATACAAAAGCGGATAATATGGTCTCCCGCCCAAGGCTCCCAACTCGCACCCGCCGCGCCAAACAACAAAATGGTGCCGACCACGCTGATCATGGCCATGACAAAGACCAAGCCCCATTCGATCCGACGCAGCTTTCCAAAGAAGCTGTCGCGACCGCTTTCCATATCCGGCAAGAAGGTCATGCTTTGCCATCCCCCGGCGGGGTGCCATCGGCGGGCGGGGCTAAATCTGCTGTCTTTGCCCGGGTCGTGAAGGCAGGCTTGGAAGACGGGTCCTTCAACAGGGTGGCCCGCATGATCTCACGCGCACGCGGCGCGGCCGCAGCACCACCGCCCCCGCCGTGATCGACAACAAGGGCACAACAATATTTGGGGGCTTCGGCGGGTGCATAGCAGACAAACAAAGCGTGATCGCGCTGTCTCCACGGGAGCGAGGCGTTTGAGCGCACACCCGTTCGGCGTTCAGCCATGGTGATCCGTCGGACTTGGGCAGTGCCGGTCTTACCGGCCATGCGCACGCCTTCAATGCCCAAATCGCCCCGACCTGTGCCGCCAGCTTCATTGGACACGGCAATCATGCCTTCATGGACCAGATGCATATGCTGATAATTGAACGGCAATTGCTTGAAGGGGGTAAACGGCGTGGCCCCCGGCCCCTCGCGAATAAGACGCGGCACAACCGCTTTACCCTCAGAGGCGATGCGCGCCGTCATCACGGCCAGTTGCAACGGGGTTGCCGCAATCAGGCCTTGACCGATCGCCACATTGAGCGAGTCATAAACTTGCCAAGGCTTGCCGCGATTTTTGACCTTCCAAGCATTGTCGGGCACGTGCGAGGCGGCAATCCCCGGAATGCCCAGATCAAACCTTTGGCCAAAGCCAAACTCGCGGGCGACTTGTGCCATTTTGTCCCCACCAATGCGCCGACCCATTTCATAGAAATAGACGTCGCAAGAGACCTTGATGGCGGTATGGAGGTTGACACTGCCATGTCCGCGCCGGGCGTGACAATGGAAGCGATGATTGCCCAACATGTAAAAACCCGGGCAATTGACGGTCTCTTCAGGATCGGTAATCCCCGCCTCAAGGGCAGCCAAAGCCGTCACCATCTTATAGGTCGAGCCGGGGGGATAAATGCCGCGCACCGCCTTATGATACAACGGGCGCATCTCGGCATTATTATATTCGTTGAAATCGGTGCGGCTAATGCCGTCCACGAATTTATTGGGGTCAAAGCTTGGAGCCGATACCAGCGCCAAAAGCTCGCCCGTATGGATATCCATTACCACAGCCGAACCCGCTTCAGCTGGCCTTTTGTCCTTGGCCTGAAACTGATCATAGGCGACTTGCTGGATCTCAGCGTCAATGGTGAGGACGATGGGCGTGCCGCTTTTGGGATTGAGGCGCGGGTCGACCACTTCGCGAATGACGCGACCATGGGCATTGACCTCTAGTTTAGTGGCACCATGAACACCTTTGAGGCCTTTTTCTTGAGACTTCTCAATACCTTCCTTGCCCACCCGAATACCGGGATGGCGGGCCTGGGGGTCCGCGGCAACATCCTTGTCATTGGCCTTGGCCACATAGCCCAGAACATGAGCCATGCTTTCAGCAAGTGGGTAATTGCGGGCTTCGCCCATTTCGCACCGCACGCCCGGAAAGGAGGCCGCATAGACGCTAACCCTTGAATATTCCTCCCAGGACAAATTCTCAGCCACCATCGAGGGCATGAAGCGGGGGGAAATCTTGGCCTCATTGAGAGATTCTTCTGCTTTCTCTGGGGGCAAGCGCAGGATCGAGGCCAAGGCCTTGATGGTGGTGGGTAGGTCGTCGACATCCTCGCGCATGACAGAGACGCGGAAATCGCGTCGGTTCACGGCCAGCGGTACGCCAAATCGATCATAGACGGGCCCACGGGAAGCTGGATTGACCAGAAGGTTGAACTGGTTCTCAGCGGCTTCGAGACGAAATTCCTCATTCTCGAAAATCTGTAGCTGCGCCATGCGCAGGCCGAGGACGGCAAAATACAAGCCCCCGAGTGAGGACAAGATCATGGCCCGACGGCTGAAAAGATCTGGTCCACCATTCTGGCTCATGCTTCATCCTCAGACAGATCAAACCACGGTGCCAGCCATGGATAGGTTATAACCGCGCTGATAATTGGCACCAAAATCGCCAGCACATTAAACCCTTTCCCGCTTGAAATCGACAAGATGAACGCGGCCAACAGGAAAAAAAAGCCGGTAATCGCGGCAGACCCCAAAGGCGTAGAGGCCATGGCCACACTCAAGCGCGCCGTCAGAATGGTCAAGCCATGGGCGAGTAACGCAACCACCGCCCACGCCCCCAAGGGGCCGCCGGTCAAAAGGTCAAGCCACAGCCCAAGCAGGAACAATAACACACTAATCAATGCATTTGGTCCTTGATTGGCCCAGCCGCACGCCGCCCAGATCAAACTAGCCGGCCAGATACTGCCGAATGGTCCGAGATTGAGCGAGACCAGATTAAGCAAGCTTGTCCCGGCCACAATGGCGAGACCGGAAAAGAGGCGTGACCTGGTCGAAGGACGGCCAGGTAAGAGCGTGCTCACTGTTTGGGTGCCCCGCTGGGTGGGGTCGCAGGCGCAGGTGCGGCTGCAGGTGCGGCAGGGGTGGTGGGCACACTCGCCCCAGCATTGGATGCTGTCGCTGATCCTGCAACTGGAACCGACCGGCTTTCGGCTGCCAAACGTGCTGCTTCGGCCTTACGTGCCTGCTCTCGGGCTTCATCACGTTCCTTGGCAAGGCGCGCTGCTGTGGCACGTGCTGCCTCGACTTCACTGCTACGCGACGCCTGAGCCGCGCGGATCGCTTCAGGCGTTGCGGCTGTGGGTACACCGGCCGCATCGGGGGCAAGCGGAAGAACACCCCCTTGCACCGGCGTGGTAGCCGCACCCTCTGTCGGCGGAGCCGCCAAAGTTGGCGGTGTCACAGGATCGAGCGGCGGCGGGAAATTGGAGGGCGGGACAAGGCGAACAAAATCAATCGGGGATGCGCTGGATGCCAGACGCACCCGCCACTGCTTGTCGGGGGCAATGCCCGCTTGTCCAACTGCGATACCGCGCGGGTAGATCCCATCATCGCCAGAAGTCATGACCCGCTCGCCATCGCGCATCAATGTAGGTGTGTTCAAATGGGCCAGCTTGGGGGCAGATGTCTTATCCCCCATCGCAATCGCGCGTGCCCGGGTGATCTCGCCCATGACGGGAACACGGCTATCCCCATCGGCCAAGAACAAAACACGCGAGGTGTCATTGCCCACAGCAATAACCCGGCCCACCAAACCATTTTGATTAAGCACAATCCAATTCACTTTGACGCCAGACTTGGCACCCAGATTAACGATGCCAGACTTTGCAAATGGCCCGCTGCTCTCGCTGATCAGGCGACCGGTCAAGCCTTGCGGCAATTGTTCGGCCTTAACGCCATGCAGCTTCTCATAGGCGTCCAAACGCTCCGCCATGGCTTTGGCTTGGTCCCGCCATTGCAGAAGCGCGCGATTTTCTTCTTGAAGCTTTTTATTGAGGGTGGCTCCGCCAAAAAAGGCACCAACGGAGGTAACGATATTCTCGCCCCACCGAACCGGCGTCATCAAGACCCCGCCAATGGCTCCAGACACATCAGACGCAATGCCAGCAACCGCACCACCACGTTGATCGGTGACAACAATCGTGGCCCCGACAGAGATCAGCGCCGTCAGCGCAGCGACCCCAATGAGTGGCCCTGCCCCCCCTGCTCGCCGATTGCCTCTGCGCGCCATATGCCTGCTCCTTCACCTCATAGACCCGAACCAGTCGGGGCGCTTATCCGGCTTAGACTTTGGACAAGACGCCTTTCCACTGCTCGAAATTATCGACGCATTTGCCGGTACCCAACACCACGCACGATAAGGCATCATCGGCTACAGAAACCGGCAGGCCTGTGCGCTCGCGCAGGACCACATCCAGATTGCGCAACAGCGCGCCACCGCCCGTCAGCATAATGCCTTTTTCGACAATGTCAGCTGCCAGTTCGGGGGGCGTGGTTTCCAACGCGACGCGAACTGCTTCAATGATTTCATCAACGGGATCAGACAAGGCTTCTGCAATCAATTGTTCCGAGATTTGGATCTCGCGTGGCACGCCATTGAGAAGGTCGCGCCCCTTGACAGACAAAGACAAGCCATAGCCGTCTGCCGGCGGCAAAGCCGTGCCGATTTCTTTTTTGATACGCTCTGCCGTGGTCTCACCAATCAGCATGTTCTCGGTCCGGCGCAGGAAATTGATGATGCTCTCATCCATCTTGTCACCACCCACACGCACTGAGCGCGCATAGACAATGCCCTCTAGCGAGAGAACCGCGACTTCTGTGGTGCCGCCGCCAATATCAACGACCATCGAACCAGAAGGTTGATCAATGGCAAGGCCTGCCCCGATGGCCGCCGCCATAGGCTCTTCAATCAGATAGGCGTCTGAGGCCCCGGCGTTCAGCGCCGCATCTTGGATCGCGCGACGCTCAACAGGCGTTGCGCCCGATGGCACACAAATGATGATCCGTGGACGGCCCCGCAAAAAGCCCTTGTTGGAATTCACCCGGCGGATGAAGTGCTTGATCATTTCTTCGGCGACTTCAAAGTCGGCGATCACGCCATCGCGCATCGGGCGAACCGCCTGAATTTCACCTGGCGTGCGCCCCAACATCAGTTTGGCCTGATGGCCAACAGCCTGCACTTCTTTGCGTCCACCGCGCTGGCGATAGGCCACCACCGAAGGTTCATTCAGAACAACCCCATGCCCTTTGACATAGACAAGGGTGTTGGCCGTACCAAGGTCGATTGCCATGTCGCTGGAAAACCAGTTGAAGAGGCGTCCGAACATTTTTTTCTCGCGATTCTAAGTCTGTTCTATGCGATGATTCGCACGTGTTGACTCTGGGTCGTGCCGCTTCATGGCGACCAAATCAAGGCCGCAAACCCCCAAAGTCCTGCGATTTTTAACAATTCTTGGCAGTTCTCCGCAGTTAATGGCCGTGCGTGAGAGAAAGCCTGAAAGATCCATCGACTGGCGCTGAAGACAAGACCGAGACCAAGTTTGGTCCCGGTCCAATCCGCCTCTCGCGACACGCGAATTTTTGGGTCGACGAACTAGCCAATCGCACGCATGGAAACGCCCGGGGCGACTGGTGTATCGGCTGGAACAAAGAAATCTGGCATCAGATCCTTGCTGGGATCAACCCGGTAATGGTCAAACGATGTCACGCCGGATTCGGCCAACACCACATCATCAATGAAGAAATTGCCGGTGCAGCTTTTTGCGTCGCGCGTCAGGATCACATGGGCAGCGTCGGCCATAATATCGACGGTGCGGCAGTGGCGCAGCCCTTCATCACCTGCAAGGGCAAATTGGATGGCGGCGGTCGCAATGCCGGTGCGTGGCCACAGGCAGTTAAAGCCAATACCGTCACCCTTAAACTCTTCCGCCATGCCCAGAGCACACATGCTCATGGTGTATTTCGCCATCGTATAGGCAACATGATTGCCAAACCAATTCGGGCTCATGTCCAAGGGTGGCGACAGATTGAGGACATGGGGGTTAGCCGCCTTTTTCAAAAACGGGATACATGCCCGGCTGACCAGATAGGTCCCCCGTCCATTGACCTGATGCATTAGGTCATAGCGCTTCATTTCGGTCTGGAGCGTGCCGGTGAGCTGGATGGCGCTGGCATTATTGATGCAAATATCAATGCCACCAAAGCGCGCCACGGCCTGTTCCACCGCGGCTTGGACGGACGCTTCCTCGCGCACATCGACCACCAGCGGCAGGGCTTGGCCACCTGCGGCTTCAATCTCGGCGGCTGCCGAGTGAATGGTGCCGGGCAGATGCTTGTGGGGTTCTGATGTCTTGGCCGCAATCACCACATTGGCCCCATCGCGGGCGGCGCGCAAACCGATTGCCAGACCAATACCGCGCGATGCCCCGGTGATGAAAAGGGTCTTATCTTTCAAACTGCTCATATCGGCCACTCCCATGAAATTCTTCTGCCACCAGACTTAGCGTCTTGTGGGGGCAGAGCAAGAAGAAAGGCTGAGATGGGCCGGAAGGGACTATTTGATGGTGTCGCGCACACAGCCAGAGGATTCTTGGAAGCTGTGGCGCGCTAGGCAGAACAAATGCTCATAGGGATAGCGGCTGGCTGCCAAGCATTGCCGCACATTCAATTGCACGCGGTTCATGCACATCTTGCCAGCAGGCTTTGCGATCAATTTGGTTGAGGTCACGTCATCGCCTAAAATATGATAGGCTGCAGCCACCAAAAAGCGCTTGTCCAAGGGTATTTCGGCGCGCGTATTGCGCATGTCTGACGCAGCCAAGGGGCTAATATCGGCAGGACTTGTCGAAGCGGTCCGGTGCGCGGCCAGCACCAGTTGGGGGTCCATTTCGCGCTGGGCCCAGGCTTCCTTTTGAACGCTATAAGCCGCATCACCCAAAACCTGGGTGGCCTTATCCATCTTGGCCAAGCTATCGGCCATCACGCCACTGGCAATGGTAGCTGCCTCATTGGAGGAAGCCACCAGACCCAAAAATGCTTCTGGATCGCTCTTCAATCGCTCTAGCACCGCATCACGGCCCAAAAGATTGACTGCCGTTTGCAAGCTTGACGCAAAGGGGGCGTGGGCAGAGGCGGAAAGCACCGCGTAAGATGCCGCCCCTTCTGAAATGCCCGATGACGACAGCCGCGCCGTTGACATCAATGCGCCTTGTACCGCCTCAGGGGTTAGGGTGCGTAACGTCGTCAAGCGATCGGCTTCGCCCACCAAGGCATTAAAGCGTGCCGCAGTAGCGGCCATATCAAAGGCAGGAACTTCCACAGGAACAGGTGGGGGTGCAGCGATGGCTTCAGGCGGCAGCGTCGTTTGTGGCGGTGCGGCGTCTGCTGCAGGCACGGGGCTTGGTGCGGCGGGACTGGGTTCAGATCGTACCGCCGTAGGCGTCGCACCTTCCGCAGGCGGCTCAAAACCAGAAGCCTGAACGGCCCACACGGGCACACATACAGAAATCGCCAGAGCTGAAACACCAATTATCCGCTTCACTTCACGCACCTCAAGTCTCACCCAAGCCTGAAACTAACAGTCAAACCTTCATCCAAATCAAATCTGACACCTCAATTTGAACTTTGTTTCGCAACACCCTTCCGGCATTCCATTAACCATAGCCTAGGTCAAGACTTTATTGAATGACTGCTTGAGAAATACGTGCGGTTTGGCATTCGGCTTTTCGTGCGGCTGCCTAAGGGGCATGGGTGGTTGCATCGGCTTATCCCGCCAGACGTCGCCACGCTCCAAGTTTCAAGGCGGCGGCGATTATCACGCCAAAGGTCGCCATGGCCGCAGCCGCGCCGATATAGACGCCCTTCAGGCCGAGATCGAGGCCAAAGGCCAAAAGCCACCCACCCCCGACCGCCAGCACCACACGCGCCAAAATCCCAATCACAGGCCACTTCATTGCCCCCGCCCCTTGGCTGGCGAAATAAAGCGACAGACCTAGGCCTTGGAACGCAAAGAACGGCCCTACGATCTGAATATAGCTGCGAGCAGCTTCAAAGGTTGCTTGGTCTTGTGTGAAGGCGTGTATCCAAACACTTGGAAACAGGGCCAAAACTAGCCCGACGATACCGGTCAGGCCGGCCGCAAAACCACTGCCGATCCAGCCAATATGCTCTGCCCGCTCCACATTGCCCGAACCAATGCTGAGACCTACCAGCGACGTCATGGCCGCGCCAATCCCAAAGACGAGCGGGATTAGAAGAAACTCAATCCGCGATCCAATGCCATAGCCTGCAAGGGCTGCCTCCCCAAAGGTCGCGACCATGGCCGTCAGGCTTAAAATGATGAAAATGGTGAAAATGGGCGACAGGGAAGCGGGCATGGCGACTTTGAAAATGTCGCGAAACAGGGCTTTGGAAAATGAGAGATAGGTGCGGTCCAGACGAATGACGCGGCCGTCGCGCGCCAGCACCACCAGCATGATAACGCTGACCACAAAGCCACTGATCACGGCTGAATAA
>NZ_JADCBK010000080.1 GCF_020253525.1 Aquidulcibacter sp. | reverse complement strand
GTTATGCGCCTGCAGCCAGATGAAGGCATGGAGATGTGGTTGCAGATCAAGGAACCAGGTCCCGGCGGTTTGCGCGTCAAATCCGTGCCGCTCGACTTGTCCTATGAGACGGCGTTCACCTTGCGCTATCCCGATGCCTATGAGCGTCTGTTGATGGATGTCGTGCGCGGGAACTTGTCGCTCTTCATGCGTAAGGATGAAGTGGAATCGGCTTGGGCTTGGGTGGATCAAGTGATTGCGGCGTGGGAAAGTGCGGGCACTCAGCCTGATCCCTATGCCTCTGGCAGCGATGGCCCGCTGCAGGCTGCCTTGTTGATGGATCGTGACGGGCGCAAGTGGCGGGATCTGATATGACCGCCAGCGTGACAACCTTTCCACTTTTGAGCTTTGCAAGCCGCCCAGCAGCCGAGGCGGCGCTGGCCGATGCGCTGGAGGCCGGAGTGCGTGAGGCCCACGCCATGGGGCGACGGGCGCGCATTGCTTTGTCGGGTGGTTCGAGCCCGGAACCTGCCTATCGCGCCTTTGCTGCAAAGGACCTGAACTGGTCGCAGGTCGATGTTGCCTTGGTCGATGATCGTTGGGTTGATGTGGATCAGCCAGGCTCTAATCAAGCGATGATTGAGCGCGCATTTGCTGCGGCAGACGGTGTTACGATTTTTGGCATGAAATTGCCGACCGAAAGCCCCAAACAAGCCGAAGCGGAATTGGATGTGGTGTATCGGGCCCTGCGTCCCTTTGATGCCATTGTGCTTGGCATGGGCCCTGATGCGCATACGGCTTCGTGGTTTCCCGCTTCGCCCGATTTGGTTGCCTGTCTCGATCCGACGGGTTCAGCCACGGTTCTGGGCATTGATGCCAGCCTCGCCCCCGTGGCTGCACCCTATTCAGAGCGCATGACCATGACGTTGCCGGTCGTCAGCGAAGCGCAACAAATTCTGATCTTGCTATTTGGCGCTGACAAAAAGCAAATCCTTCAACAAGCCTTGGATGCCCCTGTCACACACGCGCCCATAAAAGCCGCTATTGAAGCAACTGGCACCCGGTGCGTTGCACTGTGGGCCGACTGATTGAGAGTGATGACCATGACGAAGTCCCTTCATCCCACGATCGAAGCCGTTACAGCCCGCATTGAGGCGCGCTCACAAGCGCGCCGGCAGCGCTATTTGGATTTGATCGACTCCCGCCGCTCGCCAGATCCGGCGCGCGCGCGTCTGGCGGCTGCCAATCAAGCGCATGGCTTTGCGGCCTGCCCGCT
Source organism: Aquidulcibacter sp. (assembly GCF_020253525.1). Lineage (GTDB taxonomy): Bacteria > Pseudomonadota > Alphaproteobacteria > Caulobacterales > Aquidulcibacteraceae > Aquidulcibacter. The sequence goes on along the minus strand of NZ_JADCBK010000080.1, from coordinate 24,774 downwards.
TCAAGACAAAGAGATGCTGAAGAATAGCCGTTGGGCCAATATCGGCATCGTCACAGCCTATAATGACATGTTGTCAGCCCATCAGCCGCTGGCCGCCTATCCAGACATTATCAAATCTGCGGCCCGCAAAGCCGGTGCGACGGCGCAAGTGGCCGGTGGCGTGCCTGCCATGTGTGACGGTATCACCCAAGGCTTTGAGGGGATGGAGCTGTCGCTCTTCTCCCGCGATACGATTGCCATGAGTGCGGCGATTGCCCTGTCGCATGACACATTTGATGCCGCGATTTATCTGGGCGTGTGCGACAAGATTGTGCCCGGGCTGTTGATCGGGGCCCTGCGCCACGGTTGGCTACCGTCGATCTTCTGCCCAGCGGGGCCGATGCCATCTGGCCTACCTAATCCTGAGAAGGCCCGCATCCGCCAATTATTTGCCGAAGGCAAAGTTGGCCGGGATGCTTTGCTGGAAGCTGAATCGCAGAGCTATCACAGCCCCGGCACCTGCACCTTTTATGGCACCGCCAATTCAAACCAAATGCTGATGGAGATTATGGGCCTGCATGTGCCGGGCACGGCCTTTATCAATCCCAACACGCCCTTGCGCACGGCGCTGGTAGAAGCCTGTGCCAAACGGGCAAGCCAGATCACCCAATTGGGTGATAGCTATATCCCCATTGGCCATGTGGTTGATGCGCGCAGCATCGTAAACGCCATTATCGGTCTATGCGCCACCGGTGGGTCCACCAACCAAATGATCCATATTCCGGCCATTGCCCAAGCTGCTGGCTTGATCGTCGATTGGGATGATTTCAATGATCTGTCGTCGGTCACCCCGCTTTTGTGCCGGGTCTATCCCAATGGCATTGCTGACGTGAACCATTTCCACGCCGCCGGTGGCATGGGCTTCCTGATCCGCGAATTATTGGATGCTGGCTTGTTGCATCGCGACGTCATGACCGTCGCGGGCCAAGGCCTTGAAGCCTATACCCAAGAACCTTTCTTGACCGACGCAGGGCTTGAGTGGCGAGAAGCCCCCGCAAGCAGTGGGGATACGTCGGTTCTGGCTTCGGTGGCAGAGCCCTTCTCAAAAGATGGCGGGCTTCGCGTCTTAAAGGGCAATCTGGGCCGGGCTTGTGTGAAGGTTTCTGCTGTGAAGCTGGAGCATCGGATCGTTGAGGCCCCGGCGCGGGTCTTTAAGGATCAAGCGAGCCTGCATGTCGCCTTTAAAGCAGGCGAGCTGGACCGCGATGTCGTCGTGGTGGTGCGCGGCCAAGGCCCTGCCGCAACGGGTATGCCAGAGTTGCACAAACTCACCCCGCCCTTGGGCGTCTTGCAAGATCGCGGATTCCGGGTTGCTTTGGTCACCGATGGCCGCATGTCGGGGGCCTCCGGCAAAGTCCTGGCGGCGATCCATGTCAGCCCTGAATCAAAATTGGGCGGCCTGATCGGCAAGATTCGCGACGGCGATTTGGTGCGGGTCGATGCCGAAGCGGGCACTTTGGATGCTTTGGTGCCTGATGAGATTTGGCAAGCACGCGAAATCGACACCAAAGTGGTGGAGGGCGTAACGCGTGGCTTTGGCCGCGAGATGTTCTCGATGTTCCGCGCGCTCGTTAGCCATGCTGAACAAGGCGCGATGCCCTTTGGCGACATGGACCCCGATGAGGCCATCTTAGACCCAGCCCAAGACCAAGATCCGCAACCAGCTGAGGCAGATGCATGAGTTCCCAAGCGATCCTCGTTGGCGATGTGGGGGGCACCAATGTGCGCCTCGCCATTGCCCATATTGATTCCAATCAGCAGGTTGAGCTTTCCCATGTTGAGCGCATGCCAGTTCTATCCTTCCCCAGTCTGGAAGATGCGATTGAAGCTTGGCAGGCCGATGGGCGGGCTTTGCCTTCGACGGCGGTCTTTGCCCTAGCAGGGCCAACGGGAGCAGACGAGGTGCGCTTCACCAATTCATCCTGGGTGGTGTCGGCTTCGGCCACCAAGGCCCGCTTTGGCTTTCATCAAGTGACCTTGGTCAATGATTTTGCCGCCCAAGCCCGCGCGGTGCCGTCCAATAACGAGGATGCCTTTGAAACTCTGATTGAGGGCGAGGCGCAAGCGGGTGCCCCCATCGTTGTTCTTGGTCCAGGTACTGGTCTCGGCATGGCACTTTTGGTGCCTGATGGCAGGGATTGGCGGGTTATTTCCACAGAAGGCGGCCATCAGGCCTATGCGCCAGTCTCACCGCGTGAGCGGCAAATTCTAGAAGTGGTCGCCGAAGATCTGCCCTATGTGAGCTACGAGAATCTTGTTTCTGGCCTGGGTCTTGATCGTCTGTATAAGGCCATTGCCAAGTTGGAAGGGCGGGTCGCGCGTCTCAAGGGCGGCGATGAAATCGGGCCAGCAGCCATTGCAGGCGATGATCCCTCTGCGGTTGAAGCGGTGGAAGTCATGATCCAATCCTTGGCCACCTTTGCCGGTAACGCCATTTTGGCCACTGGTGCGCGTGGTGGTTGTGTGATCGCAGGCGGGGTGTCGGAGGCTTTGGCCCCCTTCATGCGCACATCGGAATTTGTTGCGCGCTTGGTAGAGCGCGGCCCCATCAGCGGGTATCTGGACGGAATTCCGGTTCGGCGCGCCCGTAATGCGTTTGCTGCTTTGGAAGGCGCTGCCTTCTTTGCCCCCAAGCACCCTGTGTAATTTTTCGTCTAGGAGAGGTCGATGACCAGCTTTGCATCCCAATTGAGAGCCGCCCCACTTATTCCGGTCTTGACGATTGCCGACCTCGACAAAGCCGAAGGCCTTGCATTGGCCTTACAGGCCGGGGGCCTCAAGAATCTTGAGGTGACCTTGCGCACGCCAGTGGCGCTTGAAGCCATCGCCTTGATGAAAGCGGCCGCGCCGGACTTGCTGATCGGGGCTGGGACGGTGTTGAGCGAAGGCGATGTTGAAGCCTGCTTTAAGGTCGGGGCCGACTTCATTGTGACACCGGGATCAAGCCCAGGTTTGCGGGCGGCACTTCTCAAAGCCGATGCCAATGTCATGGTCGGCGTCGCAACGGCGACCGAAATCATGAGCCGCTTGGAAGAAGGGTTTGGTGTGTTGAAATTCTTCCCGGCAGAGCAATCAGGCGGTGCGGCTGCCCTTAAAAGTTTTGCCGGGCCTTTGCCCGATGCGCGCTTCTGCCCCACAGGCGGGGTGACACCAGACAAGATCGAAAGTTATCTTTCTTTGCCCAATGTGGTGGCCGTCGGTGGGACTTGGATCGCGACACCCGAGATGATCAATGCGGGCGATTTTGCCACCATTGAAGCCAATGCCCGGATCGCTGCTGGATTTAAAAAGTCATGATCCGTAATCGCCGTACACGGATCGTCGCCACTTTGGGTCCGGCCAGCCGCTCACCCGAAATGACTTTAGCTTTGGCGCAGGCTGGCGTCGATGTCTTCCGCATGAATTTCAGCCACGGCAGCCATGAAGATCATGCTGAGGCCTATAATAATGTTCGCGCAGCCGAGAAGGCGACGGGTAGGCCCATTGGCGTTCTGGCCGATTTGCAAGGCCCTAAGCTCCGCCTCGGGACATTTGCAGAAGGCAAGGTGCACTTGGTGAAGGGTGCGCACTTCCGCCTCGACCGGGATCCAACGCCTGGAGACGTGACGCGCGCCTGTATGCCCCATCCAGAAATCTTTGCGGCGCTTAAATCCGGCGATGACCTTTTGATTGATGACGGTCGGGTTCGCCTGCGGGTGCTGGAGCATGGTGAGGATTGGGCGCATACGGAGGTCATCCAACCAGGTCCCGTATCGGACCGGAAAGGCGTCAATGTGCCAACGGCGGTTCTGCCCATTTCGGCCATGACCGAAAAGGACCGCAAGGATTTGATGTTTGCCTTAAGCCTTGGCGTGGATTGGGTTGCGCTGTCCTTTGTGCAGCGTCCTGCAGACATGGCAGAGCTTCGTAAGCTGGTGAATGGCAAGGCGGCTTGCTTGGCTAAGATTGAAAAGCCTGCGGCTTTGGAGAGTTTGGCAGAGATTTTGGATTATTGCGACGGGGTGATGGTCGCGCGCGGTGATTTGGGCGTGGAATTGGCCCCAGAAGACGTGCCGGTTGCCCAGAAGCTGATCCTGCGCATGGCGCGTGAACGCGGTGTGCCAACAATTGTTGCCACCCAGATGTTGGAGAGCATGATCTCGGCCGCCGCACCCACCCGCGCGGAAGCCAGCGATGTCGCCAATGCGGTTTATGAGGGCACAGACGCCTTGATGTTGTCGGCCGAAACAGCAGCCGGACAGTTCCCGATGGAGGCTGTTGCGGTGATGAGCCGGATTGCAGAACGGGTCGAATCCGACCCGCGTTGGCCGGGCCTGATGGATGCAGAGCACGCCAATCCAGAAAGCGCTGTACCTGATGCAGTCTCTGCAGCAGCTAGAACGGCGGCCAATGCCTCAAAAGCGGCTTGTCTGGTGGCCTTTACCGCAACCGGCACCACAGCCCTGCGCGTGGCCCGTGAGCGGCCCCTGCAGCCTGTCTTGGTCTTGACGCCTAGTATCCGCACCGCGCGCAAGCTTGCCTTGGTATGGGGGCTAGAGGCCCGCGTCACCAAAGACCCGAAAGACGTGGAAGATATGGCCAGTGTGGCCTCGGCCATGTCATCGAAAGTTGGAACAGCCAAGTCTGGGGATCGGATTGTGATCGTGGCAGGTCTGCCCTTTGGCACCAAGGGCGGGACAAATCTGATGCGGATTGCGCGGGCGACCTAGGGGTTCAGCATGACGCCAGAGCTTCTAACCCTTTCCGCCTACGGTTTTGACCTGTCGATTGCGCCTTTGGCAGGGGGCGGCATTGCGCGGTTGGACTGGCAGGGCAGGCCCATTTTACGTCCGGCTTTGCCCGGTGCCGTGGAGGCGCGCGACCCGCTGGGCTTAGCGTCTTTCCCAATGACGCCCTACGCCAGCCGCATTGTCGATGGCAAGTTTAGTTGGGGCGATGTGTCTACCCATATTCCGCCCAATATGGCCGGAGGGGCCCATCCGTTACACGGCATCGGCTGGCGGACGCCATGGTCGATTGCCTCCCAGGATGAAACCTCAATCGAAATCATCTTGGTCCATGCAGGGGATACAAATTGGCCGTGGGCGTTTGAAAGCTCCCAACGCTTTACGCTGAAGCAGGATCATGTCGAAATTGCGCTTTCGGTTAAAAATCGCGATCCCCGTCCTTTCCCGTCTTCTTTAGGACCGCACCCTTATTTTCTATCTGAAGACGCCGAGATTCAGTTTGATGCCGCCCAGCTTTGGGAGATTAGCGGCGAAGCTTTGCCCAGCCATTTGGCCCGCCCGCCAGTGGTTGATAACCTAGCCGCAGGTGTTACCGCAACCCGTCTTGATCTGGATCATTGCTTTGAAGGCTGGAATGGCCGTGCACGGATTAAATGGCAAGACCATGGAGTGGAGATAGGGGCCTTGGTTCTGGTGGGTGATACCCCGTGCCCTTGTACGCGTTTACAGCTCTATACCCCACCCAATGCCGGCTTTTTCTGTTTAGAGCCCGTCACGGCGCGCGGCGTATCCTTCACCGCCGCCGACCCTTATGAATTGGGGGTGGTTGAGTTGGTGGATCAAAGTCTGACCATCATCACGACCCTGACGCCCTTTGCCGTCAGCTAGGGCTTAGCGGTTGAGTTCAACCAGCTCGTACCAGGTTTGCATATAGCCGCCCACGCCACCTTGAACGAAAATGGCGTCGCTGTCGTCTGTGATCCAGACGTCATAGACAGGGTGTTCGCCCGCCATGCCGCTTGACCCGTCGTCGAGGAATTGGAAGTGGCGGGTCTGAAACGTTCCGGCTTTGACGGTGATTTCTTCCTTGCCCAGATAAAGCCCGTCGATGCGGACCGGTGCCAGGAAAGGCGGTGTTGCGCCGCGATGATCGGGGGAGGGCAGATACATGTTGAACGTATGCCGCTTCTTCGCTTCCCAATCATGCAGGCTTAGGAAATAGCCGTCGGCGACAATGGGGTGGGTGCCAAAGCCATCTATCGGCGCTTTGAGGTCAACGCGTTGCGATACCCGGCCAATCGTCGGCCCATAGCTTTCGCATTCAATGAAGTCCGCGCCAAAGCGAAACCAGCCAGTGCCCATAAATTTGTCGCCAACTGTCAGGCGAACGTGGCAATCCATCGGACGCCGATTGGCGTCGATTGAATAAATGATGTCGCGCATCACGCTGGGGTCGGGTTCTGCAATAAAGCAATGGGCGCGCAACGTGGTCTGGCCATCGCCATGATGGGTGAAGCGAAACGCCTCTTCGCCGCGCGCCTGATCCAGCATATGCGGCTTCTTGGAGGTATAGGCGATTTTGCCAGTGATCGTGCGGTGTGCCATCCCATGCTCCTCTGTCTTTGGCCAAAGACTATAGGAAGCGGTGTCAGAACCAAAGCGGCAATTACCTTAACCCAGCCGATTAGGGCTGAATTTCCTGTCCGTCCCACGCAAATATACGCCCTGTTTGCGCGGGGGTCAGTTCACGGACCACAGACAAAAGCGCTGTTGCTGATGTGTCCGGCTCAAAAATCTCATTCTTGGTATAGCGCTGTAAGAAGGGTTCCGACATCGCGCTGCGCACTGTTCCGGGATGTAAGCCAACGCAAATGACGTGCGGGCGACGTGCTGCAAGTTCGATTGCTGCCGTACGGATGAATTGGTTTAGCGCCGCTTTAGAGGCCCGGTAGCTGTACCAACCCCCGGCTTTATTATCACTGATCGAACCAACGCGGGCGGAAAGTGATGCGATGACGGCGCGGCGATCCCGTGCCAATAAGGGCGAGAAATGCTTCATCACTAAGGCGGGGCCAATCGTATTGATCCGGAACAAACGGGCCATGGTCTCTGGATTGAGTTCTTTCAAGCCCTTTTCAGGGCGGATCGTCTCACCCTCATGCAAAATCCCAATCGTATTGATGATTAGGTCAAACCCGCCTTCGATCTGGCAGGCCGCTGCAGCCTCGATCAGGCTGGACTCGCTCTCAAGATCGATCTGTATGGCCACAACGCGCGGGTCGGCGCTTTGATAGGGTGTGCGACTTAAGGCAAACACCTTTTCTGTCGCGGAAGATTGTAGCAGTATGCGGATGATCGCGCCGCCAATCGCACCGCTTGCGCCCAGAATGATGATGTTTTGAAATGCAGCTTGTGTCATGGGGAGTGATACGCAGCGCGCACAAACTTGGACTGCGCGTTAGGCAGTGCGGCCCAGTAAAGCGGTAACCTGATCGGGCGTTGGCATAGAGGTTTGTGCACCAGCTGTTAGCGTGGCGACAGCACCGGCTGCGCAGGCATAGGCGAGGGCTTGGGCGACCGAGCCTTGCGACAAGAAGGCGACCATAAAGGCCCCTACAAAAGTATCACCCGCCCCCGTGGTGTCGATGGGTGTCACGGCGGGGGAGGCGCTGCGCCCAATCTCTTTGCCATTTTGGATAGCCACAGCCCCCGCCGCCCCTAACGTCTGGATGATCAGCGCTTTTGAGCTATGGAGTTGATCGCCATAGAAGGCGGCCTCGGTTTCATTCACGACCAAAATGTCGGCCCGATCAAGAATGGTTTGCGGCAACGGCTGCGCTGGCGCGAGATTGATGCACAGAAGTCCTTTTACCCGGTCAGCTACATAGGCAATGGTCTCCACCGGAAGTTCAAGCTGGCACAGGGTGGCATCAAACTCACCCGAGAGGTCGGACAAAGTCGCGGGCGAAACCCGCCCATTTGCACCGGGGGCTACAACAATCTGATTTTCGCCCGCCTCGTCCACCGCGATCAGTGCGACGCCGGTTGCCACATCCTCTAGGGCCGTCACCCCATGCAAATCGACGTCATGGGCTTGCAGCAAGGCTAAGGCCTGCCCACGGGCAGCATCCTTGCCAACGCAGCCAAACATGGAAACCTGCGCGCCCAGCTTGCGAGCCGCCAAAGCTTGGTTTGCACCTTTGCCGCCCGGATAATGGGCCAAAACACCGCCGCTGACGGTTTCACCAGGCCGCGGCAGGGCGTGGACGCGCGCCACAATGTCGAGATTGATCGAGCCGATAACGCGAATGCGGGGCGGGCTTTTCATGCCAAATACCTCAACAGCAAGGACAAGACCGCCTGCGGATCAGCCTTAGAGACCCATTTGGCATTAAAGGTGCCCGCCACAGCTTGACGAAACTCAACAGCCGTATGGCCGCGCGTCAGTGTGCTTTGGGTCTCCACCTCGATACGGCATGGGCGCAACTGAAAGGCTTCGGGCGCAAGGAGATAAGCAATCACGCAGGGGTCGTGGAGGGGCGCGCCCGTGGCGGGTTGATCAGGCTCTGATGTGTCCATCAGATTGGCTGGCAGCGCATTGGAGAAGGCCAGCATGTCAGCCGCGAGGCTTGCGATTGGAGTCTTTAGCGCCCGAATTGCCTCTACCCACGCCTGTGTGCCCCGCACCTGATGGGTGGCATCTAGGCCAAAAACAACCAGCTCACACCCGCTCTTGAACACAAGGTCGGCCGCCTCTGGATCGGCAAAGATGTTGTATTCGGCCGAAGCAGTAATATTGCCACCTTCACGTCTTGCCCCGCCCATAAGGACGATTTGGCGCAGGCGGCGGGCCGTCGCGGGTGCTGCTTGAACAAGCTTGGCAATATTCGTCATCGGCCCGGTCACCGCCAGAGAGACCGTATTTGGCGGTGCGGCTTCAATCGTCTGTATCAGGAAGCTAATGGCATCCGAAGAAGCAGCCCCAACGCGCGGCTGACTGGCCGGGAAGTGGCCAAGACCTTCTGGCCCATGGAAATCATCGGCTAGGATGGGGTCGCGGATGAGTGGCTTCGCAAGGCCTGCATGCACGGGCACATCCTCACGGCCCGCAACTTGTCTTATCAAGCAAGCATTGCGCGTGGTGTTGGTGAGGGCCACATTGCCAGCCGTCGTTGTGACGCCCAAAAGGTTCAGACGGTCGCGCGCGCCAAAGGCCAGCGCCAGCGCGACCGCATCATCCACACCCGGATCACAGTCGAGAATAAGCGGGATAAGGCTCATACGGTGCGCGCGGCCTTATCCTTGTCATTGCTGGCCTTGATCATGGCGCGTACGGCCTCCCATTGGGCATCATCCCAAGCCCGCAGGCCCGAGAAATTGCCGCCTGTGGCCTGATAGGCCGCCCCATCAATCGCAATGGTCTGCCCATTCACATAATCAGCGCCCTTGGCCATCAGGAATACGGCCAAGTTTGCAAGCTCTGTCATTTCTCCCACGCGGCCCATCGGATTGGCCGAGCGCTCGGCGCTTTCCATACTCGAACCGGGCGATAGACGCTCTGTCATGCCCTTCGTAGGGAAGGGGCCAGGTGCGATATTGTTGAAGCGAATACCATAGCGGCCCCACTCCACAGCCAGCGATTCTGCCATCGCACGAATGCCGGATTTCGACATGGCCGAGGGGACGGTAAAGGCCGATCCATTCCATACCCATGTGGTCAAAATATTGATGACATTGCCCTTCTTGCCCTCGGCAATCCAGCGCTTGCCAATATCCAGCGTCATGTAAAACGTGCCGCGGAAAACGATATTGGCGATGGCGTCAAAGGCGCGTGGCGAAAGATCTTCGGTTTTGGAGATGAAGTTGCCCGCCGCATTATTGACAAGGCCCGTCAGCGCGCCGCCATCGGCCCAGATCAGGTCAATGGTTTCGCGGATCGCTTCGGCATTGCGAATATCGCACGGCAAAGCCACGACTTTGCCGCCATGACGGCCCATCAGTTCATCGCGCGTTTCTTCCAACACCGCACCGCGGCGGCCTAAGATATAGACCGTCGCGCCAAGGGCCAGAAAGGCTTCAGCCATTTCCTTGCCAAGGCCCGTGCCGCCGCCCGTGACCAGAATACGCTCACCCGACATTAAGCCGGTACGAAACATGAGTTTCTCAACATCCATTGGCGCTGCACTCCCCGATTTTGACTATGGTTGGGGAGAGCATATTGCATTTATCGGCCTTGGGAAGGCGCGCGCATGCTGGGCACAGCAAAAGATGCTGTGAAGTCGACGCTTCACCCCATGAGGAAGGAGAGCGGCTCGTGCAGACGGGCCCGCCATGAGGCTTCATTATGGTCCGCACCTTCATACACGCGGCTCTCAAAGTCTTTGCCTTGTTGCCAACCGCGTGCCTTGAACACTTGGTCCATGGCAATTTGATACGGCTGATAGAAGCTGTCGAGATTGATCGTACCATGATCCATCCAGATCTTATTCTGACCTGGCTTGGGCAGTTTGCGCTTGAGATAGGTAGAAAAGGCCTGAATCATCGCCGGCGTTTCGAGGTCGGGCTTGGTATAGCTTTCAGCCGCACTTAAGAGTGTCCAATGGGTGGAAAGACAGCCCGCGCCGCCAAATATCTGCGGATATTCGCAAATGCCATAAAGTGAGATCAGCCCGCCCATGCTGGATCCCATAATGAAGGTGGAATCCCTGCCGGGCTTGGTGCGGTAATCGCGATCAATCATCGGCTTGAGTTCGTCAACCATGAAGCGCAAATAGCCGTCGCTTAAGGCTGGGCCCTCATGCTCGCGAATTGTCCGTGCACGAAGCTTTTCGTCCATGGCGGCTTCGACCCCGGCGGGGGAGAAGTCCTGACGGCGGGTCGGGGTGTTCCAGATCCCAACTACAATCGCATCGCTTCCCGGTACAGCACGCTGGCGGGCTTCCATCGCTTGATCCACCCGCCAAGATTGCCCGCCATAGGCATGGCTGGCCCCGAAAATATTCTGACCATCATGCATATAGAGAACGGGGTAGCGGCGCTTGGACTTGCCATAATCTGCCGGGAGCCAAACGCTGATGTTGCGCGCGGCGGTATAGCGGCTGGGCATTGCCTCATAGCGAATAATCATGGCCTCACTGGCTTCTGAAGATTGGGGGATCAATGTTGAGGCCATAAGCCCACCTGTGGCGGCGATCAGTGTACGACGATCCATGGTTTCTTCCTTCAGTCTGTCTGGCGAACCCAGATTTGTAGCGTTTGGGCGGGGCTCTCAAGGGTCAAGGCTTGACCGCCGACGAGTCTGGCATCCTTGCCACGCACGCCTTTGATATGGTCAATCTTTTGACCATCGGCGATTTTTTGCCAACGCCCTTCGGGTAGAGTCACGGAAGTAAAGGTGGCGGCAGTATTGCCAATATTGGTCAAGACCAGAACCTTTTGATCCACCACATAGCCTAAGAGGTTGGCATTTTCGGGCGTGATCCATTGGATATAGTCAGCGGATGGGGCTTTGCCGGTGCGGAAAACGCGACCCATTTCACTATTGCGGAAGGCAATCAGCCCGCGCCACCATTGGTTCATGGCCACAAAATCATGAGGCGCGCCGGTTTTCTTGGATCGATCAAGATCAGACCACACAAACTCATTGGGTGTACGGACATTATAGGTGTCTTGCCGGCCCTTGAAATAAATCGGGCCGGTTGCCGTATATCGAATAATCTCCTCGGTACCGACCATGCCCTTCGAGCGCAGCATTTCCGATCCGCCATGCAGCACGATAGGCCCAAGGCTTGTCAGCAACAGGCCTGCGGCAACCCGGTAGGGGGCTTCCTCGACGCCTTCTAAGCCATTCCAATCCTTGACAGCAAAGCGGTCTGCCAAGGTCCAATTGTCATGGATGTCGGCATAATTGATGCCGCGATTGGTCGATTGGGCTTCTTCTTTCCAGCCATTGGCGATGGCCAGCATGGCTTGGCTGCGTTGGCTGGCATTCCCGCCAGCATAGCCGCGGTCTGTTGCCTTATCCTGCAAGCGGAAGGGTGAGCCGACAAGTGCATTGCGCGTATCATCTTGGAAGAAGGTGATGGGGGCATCTTCCTTATACCAATCCCAATCCGGGTTCGCGCGCACGATGGGGTCGCTCACGTCAATCCAAGGCTCGCCATAGATGATGATATCGTCTCCAACCGCTTTGCGCAGCGCAATCAGGGTTTGCTCATCAATTTGACCGGCCAAATCGATCCGGAACCCGTCAATACCAAACTCATCGATCAAATGCTTGGCCTGATCAATCAGCCAGCGCTGGGTCATGGGTCGATCTTCTGTTTTCACCTCATTGCCAAAGGGGCCGATGTGCTGACCGGAATCGCTGGTGCGATAATAATAGTCGCGGTCCAGTACGTTGAAATTGAACAGCATATTGCGGCCATCCATATTTTCGCCTGTGTGATTGGGAACAATGTCGACAATCACCGCGATGCCGCGATCATGAAAGGCCTGTACGAGGTCACGGAATTGCTCGCGCTCGGCACCAAAATCCGTGCCCTTCTTCCGATAGGTATTTTCAATGGCAAAAGCATGGGTAGTCCGATAGCCCCACTCATAGCTGAGTTCGGCAACGCCTAAGCGCTGCATTTCTGGATCCTTGCCAAAGGCGGCCTGCCATTCGGGCTTTGGATAGTGCAGGAATTCTTGCATGGGCAGAAGATGGACAACATTCACACCCAAGTCGACGATATGATCAAAGCCAATCTTTTGGCCGGTCTTGCTGCGCAGGCCCGGCATGGTGAAAGCGGGAATTGTGCCCTTGAGTTCGTCTGAAACGGGCAATTGCCGGGTGAAGTCTTCGATATGGACTTCATAGGCTACCACATCTTCCATTTTCGGACGGCCATTGGCGAGGGGGCGGGCAGGGGTTGTCCTCGGCATCACCCGGCTTTTGCCATAGGATTCCGCATTGGCGCGCGCATAGGGATCTGAAATGTGCACCGGATGCGTCTCGTAGAAATAGCGGCCGGGCCCGGGTTTTCCGTGTACGGTGAAATCATAGAAACTGCCTGCCAGATTGCCCTCTAAAGTGGCCTCCCAGACACCGGAATCATCGCGCGTCATTTCGACAACGCGCTTGGCCTCTTCGGGTTTTGCCTCGGCGCGATCATAAATAAACAGGCGGACTTTTTCGGCGCGTGGCGAGAAGACGGCAAAATGGGTGGTTTGACCATCTGATGCGATATTGGCTCCTAAGGGCTTGGGCGAATAAAGGGTGCGGAACCACGCATCGGGCCGCACGCGCGCGCTGAGCCCTTCGGTCTTCAAGTGGAGCCGGTAAGAGGCGCGCATATCGATTGGCTTGGCAGGAACCAGCAAGGCCGTATCCAAATCATTGGGCAAGATCGAAGCAATCGGCACCTCTTGATTGGCCTCGTCAACCAAGCGCCAGTCGGCTGGATTAAAGCTGCGCTCCGCCCCATTGAGATGGAGCCAAATGGCGGATGGGCCTGCGAGTTCAGCTCTCAGGCTGGCCTTTTGGGCGTCTTGGCCCAGAGCCGGCGCACCGACACTTGCCAAAAGGCAGCCCAAACCGATCCAGAGACTTTTGGGGTGAGACTGGCCGAACATGCAAGCAATCCTTCTTGGGCTAAAAGTGACTTTAAGGCAGATAGTAGGTTTAGGCAGCGGCAGCCCGGCAATGGCGGGCGATGAAGTCCTCATGGCTGGGCATATGGTCGACGGCCTTGGCGATGATGGTAGAAACATTGGCTAAGAAGCCATCGAGATCTTCATCGGATAGATCGCGGGCTAAGGCATGGTAGCTTTCAGGGCGAATGCCTTGGCCCAACAACACTTGCAGCCAGCTTGGCTCAGCAAACAAATCATTGGGTCGCCGCTCAATCCGCCCGGTCTTGCGGAAAAGCTCGATCTTATGGCTCAGGCTGTCGGGGATCGGCATGGTCTGGCAATGCTGCCAGAAGGGGGAATCAGTGCGCGCATTGGCGTGGTAATGCAGGATCAAGAAGTCGCGGATCAGCGCATATTCCTCAATAGCCTGTTGGTTATATTCATCGCTCAAAACTGGATCGCACGCCTTGGTCGGGAAGAGGGTGATCAGGCGGCTGACGGCTGATTGGATCAGATGGATCGATGTGGATTCCAACGGCTCCATAAAGCCGCTTGCAAGGCCCACGGCGATACAATTCTTATTCCACAATTTCTTGCGCCGTCCGGTGACGAATTTAAGGGGGCGGGGATCGGCGAGGGGCTTGCCATCGAGATTGGACATCAAGACCCGTTCGGCCTCGTCATCACTGGTAAAGGCGCTGCAATAGACGTGGCCATTGCCAATGCGGTGCTGAAGCGGAATGCGCCATTGCCAGCCGGCATGGCGGGCGGTTGCGCGTGTATAGGGTGTCAACGGCTGTACAGACTCACACGGTACAGCCAGGGCGCGATCACAGGGCAGGAAGTTTGACCAATTCTCATAGCCCGTCTGCAACGCCCCCTCGATCAAAAGACCGCGAAAGCCAGAGCAATCGATAAAAAGGTCGCCCGAAACGATTTCGCCATTTTCCAGCGTTACCGATTGGATGAAACCCGACAGGCTATCAAGTTCGACCGAGCGCACTTTGCCTTCGGTCCGCACCACACCGTGATGCTCTGCATAGCCGCGCAAATAGCGAGCATAGAGGCCGGCATCAAATTGGAATGCCCAAGTTGGGCCGGGCAGGGGGGAGGCACCCAAACGCTCCAAGCGATCAAATCGATTGGCATAAGCGGCTTTGGTGGCGGCTGAATAATCCCACAGCGAGGTTTCTTTCCCAGCCAGATTCTGCCGCATCCAATAATGATGGAATGGCACAAAACCCAGATTGCGGCCAATGCCACCAAACGCATGCATATAGCGCTCGCCCTGACGGTGCCAATTGACGAACTCAATACCCAGTTTGAACGTGCCATTGGTCTTGGCGACGAAATCATTCTCATCAATGCCCAGGATGGCGTTGAAGATGTTGATCTGCGGGATGGTGGCTTCACCCACGCCGACGGTGCCAATCTCTTCGCTCTCAATCAGACGGATACCCACACGCGGGCCCAAGACTTTTGACAGGGCACTGGCCGTCATCCAGCCTGCGGTACCGCCGCCAACAATCACAATCTTCTCAATCGCCTGGGTTTCCAAACTTAGGTCTCCTCGCCTGTTGAGTACGTGCCTGACATAGGCCGCGGGCAGGGGCAAATCACAACATAGAAAACCCCCGCCAGGCCAAGCCGACGGGGGTTATCGTGTTACCGATCTCTCAAGATCAGAACTTGTAGTTCACACCGACCAAGAAGGTGCGACCATATTCTTGGTAGTCCTTCACCAAGCGCTCGTCATCATTGATGAGGGTGGTGAACGGCTCGTCCGTGATGTTGTTCACTTGGAACAAGATCGACAAATTGTTCAGAGGACCAGATTGGAAGGTGTAGCCAATCTGACCATCCAGAACCGATTCAGCTTGGATGCTGCGGGTTTCCAAGTTGGCACCAAAGGCCACGACCGAACCGGTGAAGTCCGAACGATAGCGGTTGCTCAGGCGGGCTTGGAAGCCATAACGCTCATAATAGACCGAGGTGTTGAAGATCTGCTCAGACAGACCGGGCACTTTGGTAGCAGGCTGGCCAGCGATTGGCTTGATGCTGCTGTCATTATAAGTCGCGCTGAAGTTGGCACCAAAGCCTTCAAGAGCTGGTACGAACTGGTCGAATGGGAACGAGGCGGTGAATTCCAGACCGCGGATGAAGCCACCCTTCACATTGCCTGGCGAGCTTGCAATACCAATGTTGGTTGGGCTTGCAGGTGCGCCGGTTGGCACGATCAGGCCCGTTGCGTCGAATGGACGCTCAACGCTGTCGACGATCCAGGATTCCAGGTTCTTGTAGAAGCCTGCCACGGCGAAGTAGGCACGGCGACCAAAGTACTTTTCATAGCTGACGTCGAGGGCCTGGGCCAAGATTGGCTGCAGCAATGGGTTGCCCGAGTTTTGGAACCAACGTGTACCGCGGTTTGGAACGATCGAGCTGTCATAGCTGTAGCTGAAGGCCGCATTCATCTGGTCCATACGAGGACGCGACAAGGTGCGGGCCAAAGCAACGCGGATCTTGGCATCGTTCTCGAGGTTAAAGGACAAGTTCATGCTGGGCAGAACATAGGTATAGTCTGTGCCTTCGGTCTTGGTGACCAAGGTTGCCGTAGAGTTGCTGCGGCCGCGAGCGGTCGAGCTTTGGTCGGTATTGACGACTTGGACGCCGAAATCACCGGTCAGAGGCACGCTGCCAACTTCGGTATCGATGTTGAACTTGGCAAAAGCGGTGATCAGGGTTTCTTCCACCAGCCAGCTCTTGATCGCAACGTCTGCAGCGGTGTTAGCACGCAGCGAGTAGATGCTGCCCAAGAAGCCGCGTGGGTCATAGCTGACCACATTGCCCAAGCCCAACCAGGACAGATTGGTTTGGCCGACACGAGCTGAAGTTGGGATGGCAACGCTGTTGGCACCACCAGCCAAATCCAAGAACCATTCGTTCACGGTCTTTTCTTTGCTGCGGTCTGAATAGCCAATGCCGTAATCTACCGACTTGATGGCCTTGTCGCCGCTGAATTCGTGCTTCGCAGCGATTTTCAAGGTGTTGAGTTCGTCAACCGTACCTGGTGACTTGTAATAGCCGGCTTGGCCCCAACCACCGGGGTCGGTCAAGCTGATGGTGTTATAGTCGCCATAATTGATGCTTGGCTTGAACACCAAACGGCCAGCTTCTGCTGTCGCGAAAGCCAAATTGTCGGTTGCGCCAGCCGAACCACGACCCGTACCCGAATAGGATTCGATGTCGGTGTCGGTGCGGTCACCCTTTGACCAGCTGAGATCGAACACAATCGTGTCTTTTGGGCTGAACTGCCACTCAACTTTACCGGCCAATGCAGCCAATTCGGCTTCACGAGCGCGGATGTCGTTGCGGATAATGCCCTTCACGCCGTTGAAGATACCGGCAGAAATAATGCCATTGGTGACTTTGGCGGTTGGAGGTGGCTGCAATTGCGCACCCGACCACCACAAGGGAAGCTCGATACCGCGCAGGACTTGCTCGTCATTGAACTTCGAATAATAGCCGTCCACCGAGAGCGACAGGGTTTCAGTTGGCTGGAACTCGATCACGCCCATATAGCCGTCACGGGTGATGTTGCCCGACAAGGCGTATGGCTTCACGCCGCCGATGACAAAGGTGCCTGGTGGGACGTTGAAAGAGTTGGTCCCGACAGTTGGATAGCCCCAAGCCTCATAGCGGTTGGACTGATAGGGCGATTCCATATGGGCATAGCCCAAAGCGATGCCGAGCTTGCCGTCCATGAATTGGTCGATATAGGCGAGCGAAACGCGGTTGCCATTTTCAGAAGTACCGGCGTTCAGAGCGCCAAGATCGTTTTGCTCATAGCGGGCACCCACAGCGAATTGGCGACGGCCAAACTTCAGAGGGCGAATGGTTTGCAGATCAACCGTACCTGCGACACCTTGTGCCAAGAGCGTTGCGGTTGGGGTCTTGTAGACAGCCGCGCCGCCCAACAATTCCGATGGATATTGGTCGAATTCAACACCGCGGTTGTCGCCAACCGAGACTTGCTCGCGGCCGTTCAACAGGGTGGTGGTGTAGTCTGGGCCAAGGCCGCGAACGGACAATTGCGAAGCGCGACCGTCGATCCGTTGTGCAGCCACACCTGGCAGACGTGCCAAGGATTCTGCGATGGAGACGTCTGGCAGCTTGCCAATGTCTTCAGCCGAGACGACTTCGGCGATCACGCCCAAAGTCTTCTTCGCATTGATGGAGTTTTCAATACCACGACGGATACCGACGACGACGATGGTTTCAACGTCTTTGTCAGAAGCTTCAGTGGTGGAAGCAGCTTGCGCATGGGCTGTCCCGCTCATAGCTGCCAACAGGGCAACCGAAGACACTGCACCAGCCAACAAGCGAGCGCGCGACACGCCGAGGCGTGATTGTGTGTGTATATTCATCGCGGTTCCTCCCAAATAAGCTGATCCGACCGCAACGGACCCGCTTGTGATTCCCTTCAGAACACGCCGGTTATCAGCCAATTATCGGGCCGCCCGACGATATTCCGCTCCTAAAACTGACCCAAAAGCCTTGAATCAGCATTCAAATTACGTCCAGCAATCATTTATTTGTGAACGTGTAGGAAAGCTACATGACAAAATCGCAACGAATGTGCAATGGGAAAGTGGCTGTGAATGCAGGTAAATGCGACAAAGTTGATAAACTGGTGCAGCGTTGCAACATCCCAGACTCGTCATCTCGGCTGTTCCGGTTATATCGGATGAGAAGATAAGGTCGGGGGGCATAATGGAAGGTCAAAGCCAAAAGCTTCAACGCTTGGTGATTGTGGGCGGCGGGTCTGCCGGCTGGATGGCGGCATCAGCCATTGCCAATGCTGCGGGGCGCGGATGCACCATTACGTTGATCGAATCCGATGAAATTGGCACTGTCGGCGTGGGTGAGGCAACCATTCCGCCGATCAAAGTCTTTAACCGCACCCTTGGCCTTGATGAAAAGGACTTTGTCGTCCGCACGCAGGGTAGCTTCAAACTGGGCATTGAGTTTGTGAATTGGGGCCGCCAAGGCCACCGTTATTTCCACCCGTTTGGAACTTATGGGGCCGACTTTGATATGGTGCCATTGCACCAATATTATTTGCGCGCCCGCCAGACTGGCAGAAATCCTGGCTCGCTTGATGATTTCACGATGGCTTGGCAGGTCGCGAAACGCGGCCGCTTTGCCCCGCCAACCCAAGACCCGCGCTTAATTCAATCGACCTTCGACTATGCCTATCATTTTGACGCGGGCCTTTATGCCCAATTCCTGCGCTCCTATAGCGAAGCGCGCGGTGTGATCCGGGTTGAGGGCAAAATCGCCAATGTGGGCTTGGGCGGCGAAGATGGGCACATCACCCATGTAAAGCTGGAAGATGGCCGTACTGTCGAAGGCGACTTCTTTATCGATTGCTCGGGTTTCCGCGGCCTATTGATCGAAGGCGCGCTCAAGGCAGGTTATGAGGATTGGAGCCATTGGCTGCCCTGTGATCGGGCCATGGCAGTGCCTTGTGAACATGGCGGAGAATTCACGCCCTATACCCGCTCCACCGCGCGAGAGGCGGGTTGGCAGTGGCGCATCCCGCTACAGCACCGGATTGGCAATGGCTATGTCTATTCCGGCGGCTTTATCTCCGATGATGAGGTGGAGCGGACCTTGCTGGCCAATATCGACGGAAAAGCACTCGCCGATCCACGGCCCTTGCGCTTTACCACCGGCAAGAGAAAGAAAATCTGGCACAAAAACTGTGTCGCGATTGGTCTGGCCGCAGGCTTTATGGAGCCTTTGGAATCCACCAGCCTGCATCTCATTCAAACCGGAATTACCCGTTTCCTCGCCCTTTTCCCCGACAAGACAGTCGATCCAGTCCTAGAGACCGAGTTCAATCGCTTAAGCACCTATGAGTGGGAGCGTATTCGCGACTTTCTCATTCTCCATTATTGCGCGACCGAGCGGGATGACACGGAGTTGTGGCGCTATTGTGCCTCGATGAGCCTGCCCGATACCTTGACCTATAAGATGGCGCATTTCCGCAAATATGGACGCATGGTGTCGGATGGGCCGGAACTCTTCCTCAATCCCAGTTGGCTGGCGGTCTATTTGGGGCAGTTTGTGGAACCAACTGGCTATGATCCGCTGGTGGATACCCGCACCCATGTGGAAGCTGATCGTCATTTAGCGGGTTTAAAGACGCTCATGGCCCAAACGGCCGAGACCTTCCCAACCCATCGCGACTTTATCAATCAAACCTGTCGGGCAAGCTAAGTTTTAGCTGACCATGCGCAGGCGTGGGCCTTCTTCGCTGGCTTTGACGACTTCGGTGCTGGCCTTCGGTTTCCCGAACAGATTGCCTTGCGCATGGGTGATATCGAGCTCGAGGATTTCCACAATGGTGCGCTCGGTCTCAACCCGGTCGGCGATAAGTTCCACGCCATAGCGCGAGAAGAGGGCGGAGACGTCGGCAGGCTCGAACTGGCGGTTAAGGCCGGTTACGGGCACGGCTTTGGCTTCTACCAATTGCTGCACCAATTTATCGCCCGCAATCTTCACATAGCGCACACCCATCCGCTCAAGCTTACGCAGATCGAGGTCGAGCGTTTCGCAGCGATCAATAGAGAAGCGGAAACCCAGATCAAACAGGCGGCCCATATTGCGCTCAGCCGCCATCGGGATTTTCTCAAACGAATCGCGGGTCAGTTCAAAGATGATCGAACCGGCTAAATCCTTATTGTCGCGCAGGAAGGCGATGAATTGCGGGAAGAAGGTCTCGTCCCCCAGACTGGTGGTCGAGATGTTGCAGAACAGGCCGATGCGCCGATCATGTTTCAAAAGGCGGCGGGCAATCTGGACACAGCGCAGGAGCAAGAGATTGTCGATCTCGCCCACCAAGCCCGAAGGCTCAGCAACGCGCAGAAACTCACTGGGCAAAATCACGGCACCCGATGGGTCGCGCAGGCGGGTAAAGCCCTCATAATAGACGGTCTTGCGCTGGGGCAGGGCGACGATGGGCTGCAAGTGCAACTCGATCCGGTTTTCTTCCAAGGCAGAGCGGACGGCGGCCAAGAGACTTTGATCCGACCGCCGTGGCGCAATCTTTTGCCCTTCGACGGCAGAAGCCTCCCGTCGACGTTCGTTTTTTTGCACATAGGTCGTCAAAAGCAAGGCGATCTCACGCACTTCGCGCGCTAAGGCAGCTTCGCGGGCGGCGGCATCCTCGGCCAAGGTGGTCTTGAGGGTTTCAATCTCTTGATGGGTGGCGACATGCATGTCCTTCAAGGATTGGAATTCATTATCGATCCGGGTTTTTTCAGAACGGGCGAGCTTTGCTTCGCGCGGGGTGAAGGCCAAATGAAATAAGCCGCAAGCCACCGCCAAGAGTCCGCCCATACAGACCGAAACCGTGAGGCTGGCTTCTTGGATGTAATAAGCAAATGCCCCCAAGCCGATGGCGGCAACGCAATAGACCAAAAACAGGATAAAATGAGCGGCGGCTAGCACGGGCTTCTCCCGAGGATGTAAGGAATCTTCACACCCAAATCTTGGAAGCTGAACTGGTTAACGTTTGGTTTACCATCGTGAAACCCGCGGGGAATTTCACTCAGATTTGCTGTCGCTCGCAGATTTTTTTGACGCAGTCAGATCGCGCCCAAAGTTTGTAATGGCCGTATCTTGCCCGGCCTCAATCACTTCGCGGCGCATGGCGCGTGCGCGTTCAAACGTTGAGAACAAAGTATCGCCATCGCCCCAGCGAATCGCGCGGCGCAAGGCAGTTAAGTCCTCGGAGAAGCGGCCCAACAGATCCAGCACCGCATCCTTATTCATCAGGAACACATCGCGCCACATCGTGGGGTCAGAGGCTGCGATCCGGGTAAAGTCCCGAAAGCCGCCGGCTGAATATTTGACCACTTCGCTATCGGTCACTGCTTCGACATCTTGGGCGGTCGCGACAACGCAAAAGGCGATCAAATGCGGAAGATGGCTGGTCATGGCCAGAACTTGGTCGTGACGCACGGGGTCCATGCATTCAACCTTCGCCCCCATACCCTCCCAGAAATGGGTCAAGCGTTCCACCGCCTGTTGATAGGCGGGGCGGGGGTCAGCAAGCGGGGTCAAAATGGCCCAGCGGCCTTCAAACAACGTGGCAAAGCCCGCATCGGGGCCTGATTTCTCAACCCCGGCGATTGGGTGGCCGGGAATTAGGAAGCAGGTTTCAGGCAAAACCGGTTGTAACTGCTGGACAATAGCTTCTTTGACAGAGCCAACATCGGTGACGATCGCACCAGCTTTGATGTGCGCCCCAATCTGGGCGCCAATTGCCCCCATGGTTGCAGGCGGGGTGCACAGAATAATTAAGTCTGCCTCTGAAACGGCAGCCTCAACCGTTTCGCTAACCTCACCCAGCCCCAATTCTTGTGCGCGACCTCGGACGAAAGCGTCGCGGTCATAAAGGATAACCCGCTTGGCAAGGGCATTGTCCTTGGCGGCAGCCGCTAAGGACGAGCCGATCAAGCCGACACCAATAATTGCCAAGGTATCAAACGGGCTGGCTTGTTGCGACATCAGGACGCCATGAAGTCTTTAAGTGCGGCCACGGTCAGCCGATTTGGCTCTTCAAGCCCAACTGAAATCCGCAAATAGGCGTTGAGGCCATAGGCGCGCACGGCACGGACAATCACACCGCGCGACCGCAAATAGGCGTCTGCGGCCTCTGACGTCTTTCCTGCTTCGCCGGGAAACTTCACCAGGATGAAATTGCCAACGCTGGGGGTAACCTCCAAGCCAAGGGCGCGAATCTCTTGGGTCAAATAGGTGAGCCAACGGGCATTGAAAGCAACGCTTTGATTGGCGAAGTCTTGGTCCAAGATAGCCGCTTCGGCGGCGGCTAGGCCCGGCGCGCTGATGTTGAATGGGCCACGTACCCGGTTCAGCGCGTCAATCACCACTTGCGGGCCATAGCACCAACCCACGCGCGCGGCAGCCAGCCCATGGATTTTGGAGAAGGTACGCGTCATCAGCACATTGCCTGCTTCCCCCGCCAATTCCAACCCAGAGGAATAGTCATTGGTTTGGACATATTCGCTATAGGCCGCATCGAGGACCAACAATACATGGTCGGGTAAACCGGCATGCAAGCGCTTAATTTCCGAATAGGGCAGATAAGTGCCGGTTGGATTGTTTGGATTGGCCAAAAAGACGATCTTGGTTTTGGGTGTCACACAGGCCAATAAGGCATCGACATCGGCTGTTAGATTGGTTTCGGGCGCAGAAACGCAAATCGCACCGGCCTGTTGAGCGGTCAGGCGATAGACCAAGAAGCCGTGGGCGGACTGCACAATTTCATCGCCTTGATCCAAGAAAGCGCGGCCCAAGAGTTGGAAAATCTCGTCAGAGCCGCTGCCGCACATGATGCGACCCGCATCCAGACCATAGCGGCTGGCAATCGCGGCGCGCAGGCCAGCATGATCGCCATCGGGATACGTCGCTAAATCCTCTGCCGCTGCTTGATAGGCGCGCTTGGCCGCAGGGCTGCAGCCTAACGGGTTTTCGTTGGATGAGAGTTTCCAAGGCTTCTCAATCCCTGGGATGGTGGCTTCACCGCCTTTGTACGGGACGATGTCGAGAATTCCAGGTAGGGGCGCGACTGACATTTCAATGGCCTTTATCAGGTAAAGCGTTGAAGCGTGGGCATGACGTTCTGGCCCGTTTTGGTCAAGGGGGCATTGTGTGCAGTTTTCTGCGCCGCAAGTGTCCCATTTTAAGTCAGCCTTTACATCCTGCGTGTAGAAGGGGCGGTGAACAGACGTGAAAGCAGCGGACCAAAGCCCCTCGTTTTACACGTCATGACCGGGAAAACCCGGCAACAAAGAATTTGGTGGGTAAAATGAGTAAGACCGTCCTAATCGTTGATGACGATCCATCGCAGCGTCGCCTGTTGCAGGGCGCTGTGGAGCGCCAGGGCTTTGCTACACGGACCGCTGAAGACGGCGCGCAAGCCATCGCCCAAGCCATGGATCCAGCTGTTGATGTGGTCCTCTTAGACCTGATCATGCCCGGCGTTTCGGGCATGGAGGCCTTGGCCGCCATTCGGGCCAAGCGCGATGATTTGCCCGTTGTTGTTTTGACAGCCTCTGGCGGCATCGACACGGTTGTGAAGGCGATGCAGGCTGGTGCGACAGACTTCTTCGTGAAGCCCGCTAGCCCAGAGCGCGTGATGGTCTCGATCCGCAATGCGCTGAAAGTCGGCGAATTGTCGGGCGAGGTAAAGCGCCTGAAGAAAAAGGCCGCTGGCACGTTCACCTTTAGCGACATGGTCGCGGGCGCTGCGGCCATGCGGCAAGTTATCCGGTTGGGTCAGCGGGCAGCGACCTCCAACATCCCGGTTCTGATCTTGGGCGAAAGCGGGGTTGGTAAAGAAGTGATCGCACGCGCCATCCATGGCGAGAGCGAGCGTTCGGGACGCCCCATTATTGCGGTGAACTGTGGCGCGATTCCAGAAAATCTCGTCGAAAGCATTTTGTTCGGTCATGAAAAAGGGGCCTTTACCGGTGCCCATGATCGCCACTTGGGTAAGTTCCAAGAGGCCGATGGCGGCACGCTCTTCCTCGACGAAGTGGGTGAGCTGCCACTTGATATTCAGGTTAAGCTGTTGCGCGCGTTACAAGAAAGCGAAGTCGACCCCGTCGGCTCCAAACGGCCTGTGAAGGTCGATGTGCGCATCATCGCCGCTACCAACAAGGACTTGGCGAAGCTGGTTGCCGAAGGCCGCTTCCGCGAAGACCTCTATTACCGCTTGAACGTCTTCCCAATTGATGCCCCGCCGCTGCGCGAGCGGATGGAAGATATTCCAGCCCTGATCAAGCATTTTGTGACCCGCATTAATGCCGAAGAAGGCAAGCGGGTTTTGGGGGCTTCGCCGCAGGCTTTGGCCATGCTGCAAAGCTTTGATTGGCCAGGCAATGTGCGCCAACTGGAGAATACGGTCTTCCGGGCTGTGGTCTTGTGCGATGGCGACTTCTTGCAGCCAGAAGACTTCCCCCATGTACAGGCGGCCTTGCCGCAATTTGTCTCTGAGGTCCCGGTATCAGCTCCTGTCGCAGAGGCTTCACCTGCGGCGGTTCCAGCGTCTGCCACCATCGAATTGCCAGCTATGCCAGCCAATAGCGACCTTTTGGCTGCGGCGATTGAAGCTGGAAATGGCATCGCCATTTTTGACCCAGCTGGCCATTTGCGCACTTTAGAGCAAATTGAACGCGACCTTATTGAATACGCCATCGACCTCTATGCGGGCCATATGACTGAAGTTGCCCGGCGCTTAGGCATTGGTCGTTCGACGCTTTATCGCAAGCTCAAAGAATATGACTTGGAAGAGCATATG
>NZ_JADCBK010000008.1 GCF_020253525.1 Aquidulcibacter sp. | reverse complement strand
TTCCATCAAATGGTCATTGGCTGGTGCGCTGGTCGATTGGATGATGAAGACGTCTTCCCCGCGCACATTTTCATCAATGGTCGCGAAAATCTCATTATCCGCAAAGCGGCGAACTTGGGCGCGCGTCAGGGGCACATCGAGATAATCGGCGATGGAGGATGCCAAAGGCTGGTTGGCGTTGCCTGCAAGCAATTTCATGGTGATCAATCCCCGTCCCAAGCGCCAATCGACGTCATGACGCGACGTGATTGCCTGAGCGGTCGATTAAGCAGAGAGCGCCCCGCGCGCAAGCCTTTGTGATGCTATCGGACGATACGAATGGCAGACAAATTTCGTCCGTAATCGGCTTCACCAGCCAGATTGCGTCGACGGTTCGAGAAGAAGTGCGATTCTTCCGCGCACGTGTCATGCGGCAGCACATCAACTGCGCCTAAACCCGCGGCCCGCAAGCGGGCTGCGCAATAGCGCTTCAGGTCAAAAAGCGAGCGATCGTCTCTGCCGGGGATGAAGAATCGCTCGTTGGCTGGGTCGGCTTGGATGAAGGTGGCCACAAATTCAGGGCCAACTTCATAGCTCGCTTGGGCAATACAAGGCCCGACGGCGGCCACGATGCGGGCAGGGGAGCCGCCGAGCTTGACCATCTTGGCAATCGTGGCTTCCAAAATGCCGCCAATCGCGCCCTTCCAACCGGCATGGGCAGCAGCCACAATGCGTGCGGCAGGGTCAGCAAACAAGATTGGGGCGCAATCGGCTGTTAAAACCGAAGGGGCGACCGACGGGCAGCGCGTCACCAATGCATCAACTTGTGGGCGCTCGCCTTGGAATGGGCCATCCACCATCAAAGCGTCTGCCCCATGGACTTGATAGGCGGACAACAAACGGTCGGGCGAGACGCCAATATGGCTGGCGATGCGGCGACGATTCTCAGCCACATTGGCTGGATCATCGTTGGAGCCGGGGCCAGAATTCAGGCTCTCATAAATGCCGGAAGAGACCCCACCCACGCGACCATAAAAGCCATGTTCGAACCCTGCCAATTGCGACAGCATGGCTGAGCGCACAGGGGCGAGTTCAAAGATAATTTCTTCAGATGGCAGTGTGGGGGAGAGGGGTGCGGCGACGTCTGACATGGTCGGTTAAAGTCCAATGGGTGGACCATGGGCGGTGTTGAGGGGAGACTCAAGGGCCACCACATGGAACAGCCCGCCCATATGCGCCTCTCCAATCAGTCTTTCCACACTGCGAGTCAGCTCAGATTCGCAGTGGGGGTTTGCACGAATGAGGGCATCGCGACGGGCTTCTATACCAAGGCTTTGCAAAAACTCCCGTTGGGTTACCGGGCCAGATGCGCCAAGACCGCTGGCTTTCGCCAAAGAAATCAGGGCTTTAAAATTGACATGGGCAGTAAGGTCTGCTTCGCCAACATGGTCGAGTGGATGGATTTTTTGGTGGCGGTAGAGCGCTTGGAAACTATCGCCCGGCTGCCCACTCAGATCGCCATAGTCAATCAGAAGGGCGCGGCCACAGCCTGTGTGCAGGCGCTGACTGAGGTGATCAACGAGGCCGGCAAGGCCCGGCGCTTCCTCTCGCACGGCCCCCACGCCGTCATCGCGATGCGCGCATGGGGGTGGCATTGGCAGAAGCGGGCCAAGGCCAAAAGTCAGGCGACCCTCAGCATCGACCCCCACAAGCTTCTCGTGCCAGCCTTGCTCGCCTCGGACATATTGGCGGATCGGCAAACAGTCGAGAAACTCATTGGCGATGATGAAGCTGGCGCCCGGCGGCACGTCTTCAAGGCTGTCATGCCAGCGCGCGGGATGGCTGCCCAGCGCGGTTTGTTGAGCTTCGCGCAGGCCGGGGTTTGTTTCGACCAGATGGAGTTGCAGCCCAGCCATAAAGCCCGGTACGCGTTGGCACACACGCAACATATCGGCCATCAGGGTTCCCCGCCCCGGCCCCAATTCGATCAGCTGAAAGGGGGCGGGGCTGCCGAGGTCCAGCCAGCTTTGTGCAACCCAAAGACCGATTAGTTCGCCAAAAATCTGACTGATTTCCGGGCTGGTGATAAAGTCCCCGCGTGAGCCCAAGGGCAAGCGCGTGGCATAATAGCCCGCTTGGGGGTCATAAAGTGCGTGCGCCATGAAGGCATCGACGCTGATGGGGCCACAGGCCTTAATCATCGCCGCCAAGCGGGTTTCAAGCCCGGTAGGCGGTGGCCGCTCTGGCGTGCTCACAGCCCTTAGCCTGCCGGTTCGGACTTGGCTTTACCCGCCCGCAGGCTGGCCCAAATAAACAGCCCAATCCCGAACGCCACCATGGGGAAGGAATAAAATTCCCCATGGGTGAAGCCGAGGATTAATGCCGCATCGGGTTCGCGGAATTGCTCACCAATCAGGCGCGCCACCCCATAGCCCCCGACGAATAGGCCCGCAGCTTGGCCGGGGCGCTTCAAAATACCAAAGCGCGCAACCGCTACTTGCAACACGATGAACAGCACAATGCCTTCCAGCGCGGCTTGATAAAGCTGGCTGGGGTGACGCGTCAGGCCTTCAGGATCGGTGCGGAAGATAAAGCCCCATGGCACGTCTGTGACCCGTCCATAGAGTTCTTGATTGATGAAATTCGCCATACGACCCAAGAACAAGCCAATGGGAGAGACAATGGCCACGGCGTCGCCCAAGGAGAGAATGGACTTCTTGCGCCCAAGTGCGGTGCCAATGACGGCCAAACAGACCCCAAGGAAGCCACCATGGAAACTCATCCCGCCTTCCCAGAC
>NZ_JADCBK010000079.1 GCF_020253525.1 Aquidulcibacter sp. | reverse complement strand
CTATCAGGACAAGGCCTTGTTCTGTGAGCTGCACCCGGTCGATTTCGAAACCCTTGCTGCGCGGTTTGAACGCGCGCGCGGCATCAAGGTTGAGCGGCGCGATGCTTGGGAGGCTGTCCGCGCGCATTTGCCCCCGGTAGAGCGACGCGGCTTGGTCCTTATCGATCCACCCTTTGAACGCCCCGGTGAATTTGAGCGTTTGGTTGAAGCCTTGAAAGATGGCCTTAGCCGGTGGGCAACTGGGACCTATATCTTGTGGCACGCCGACAAGGATAGTCACATCACCGGCGAATATCGCCGTGCCTTGGCCGAGACTGAAGCCCGTCTTTTGACCGCTGATTTACAGGTTTGCGCGCCCCATGAAGGCCAAGGTTTGGTCAGCGCCGGGGTCACAATTGCCAATCCGCCATTTGGTTTGGAAGAGGCGTTACGCGAGGCTGGAGGCTATTTGGCACCACTTTTTGCACGCGGAAGCGGGGCAAAGGCTGAAATAGCGCGCATTTCAGGCCGCTGGTGAGGTTGCTTCTCGGCTCACACTCGCGCATAAGGCGATAGCAGGTTCGTTTTTAACAAACTGAAATGACCGCACCGGCCCCGTATCTGGTCGCACACGCCCCATTCATTGCGTGCAAGACCAGACAGCTTCGGCTCTGTGCTGGTCTGTCTCAGTCGAGATGGCCCTGTGGCGGCGCAACCCTGCTCCGTCGGTTCCCGGGGAATTACATGCGTTTCGACGACGACGACGAAGATACAAAGCCAGGCGACAAGAAGAAGAAGCCACGTGAACGCGCACGTGGCATGGAAGAACCTTCCTTCGACGCACCACCACCTTCATTCAATGACCGTCCACCACGCCGTGACTTTGGTGGTGGCGGTGGCTTCGGCGGCGGCGGCGGTTTTGGCGACCGCCCACCGCGCCAATATGGCGACCGCCCACAAGGTGGCGGCGGCTTTGGTGACCGTCCACCACGTCAATATGGTGACCGTCCACAGGGCGGCGGCGGCTTTGGTGACCGTCCACCGCGCCAATATGGCGACCGCCCACAGGGCGGGGGTGGCTTTGGCGACCGTCCACCGCGTCAATATGGCGACCGTCCGCAAGGCGGCGGTGGCTTTGGTGACCGTCCGCCGCGTCAATATGGCGACCGTCCACAAGGTGGCGGCGGCTTTGGTGACCGTCCCCCACGCCGTGACTTCGGTGGTGGCGGCGGCGGTTTTGGTGACCGTCCACCGCGTCAATATGGTGACCGTCCACAAG
This sequence comes from Aquidulcibacter sp., assembly GCF_020253525.1. Lineage (GTDB taxonomy): Bacteria > Pseudomonadota > Alphaproteobacteria > Caulobacterales > Aquidulcibacteraceae > Aquidulcibacter. Next base: position 44,185 of record NZ_JADCBK010000079.1, on the reverse strand, counting down.
GCGGCGGTGGCTTTGGCGACCGTCCTCCTCGCCGTGACTTTGGCGGCGGCGGTGGCGACCGTGGCCCACGTAACTTCGAAGATCGTGGCCCGCGCGAGCCTTTGGAAAACCATGAAGGCACGGTGAAATTCTTCAACGCGGAACGTGGCTTTGGCTTCATCACCCCAGATGGTGGCGGCGCAGATGTGTTTGTGCACATTTCGGCTGTCCAACGTTCAGGCTTTGAAGTGTTGGAACCCGATCAGCGTTTGGCATTCCAAACCTTGCCAGACCGCTTTGGCAAAGGCCCGAAGGCGATCAATCTGTCCTTATTGGATGGCTCTGCTGCCGCTCCAGCCCGCGATGTGGGCCAAGCTGCACCCAGCGGTGACGATGATCAGCCAGATTTAGGCGATTATAATCCAGAATAAGCAGATTGTCGGGCCTCTAACCGGCCCGGCTATTTGCCTGCACTGACACGATAGCGCCGCCCTTGGACTTTGATCTGGGGCGGCGTTTTTGTGCGCTCAAAGGCGCGCCACGCAGGTTCGAGCTCGCGCCAGAAGCTTGCCTTTGGCCCTTGACCCACTTGCAGCATCCGAAATGGCGTCATCTGAAACGGGAAAATATGGAAGGGAATTGAAGTCTGTCCGCTGATCAAGGCTGAATAAGCAATCGTGTAGACTTCCTCCATATCTTGGTCCGTCAATCCATAATGACGACCCGAAGCACAGCCCGCTTGGATCAAGCTCGGCGCACCACGCCATCCGCGCGCCCGATCATACGCATTGGGCCAATTGAGATTAATGCCCAAATAGCCGACACCTTGGGGCCGCATCTGGGAGGCGGTTAGGGTGTAAAAGCCTTCAGGTTGCCCGGTCGACACGCTTTGGCGCGGCCCCAATGGCCCATCCTTGCTGCAGATTTTGAAATTGCGCAGGCGGCTATAGGTCCCTGATGGAGATTTCACCCATACTTCAAGGCGGTCTTGGTCGCGGATAAGGCGAAAATAGACCGGTGCGCCTAAGGTGAGGCCTAGGTCTGAATAGGCAAAGGCCAAACGTTGACGGGTGCGCTCGATCGCGTCTGCACCCACCGAAGAAACGGCCACCCGCACCCGCTGGCTTGCCTTTGCCTTTGTCTCGGCGCTGACACTTCCAACACCGGCTGTTGCGACCAGCCAAGCCCCGGCACACACGGCCAAGATCAGGCGGCGAAACAGGGCCTTTGGTGCGCGAGATCCCATGGTGCTTCCCAAAATTCCTTCGTGTTGGCGCGCCCAGCAATAGCCCGCGTCCGCCATCGTGTGTCGGCTAGAATGAAACGATCTTGCCAGCAAAGTCTATGGCGCTTGTGACGCCAAGCCACCGACATAATCCAGACCCAGCTATAGGCCCACGACCGTTAAGGCGATATAAAACCCAAATGCAGCCACTTAAGAACCTCATTACCGACGTCCCCGGCCTGAAGATTGGCCAAGCTGAAGATAAGGCCGCCTTGACAGGCGTGACCGTGATTTATCCTGATGTCGCCGCTGTCTGTGCGGTGGATGTGCGTGGTGGGGGGCCGGGCACGCGCGAGAGTGATGCTCTAGCCCCGGAAAATCTCGTCGATGCCATTGATGCTTTGGTCTTGTCAGGTGGGTCTGTCTATGGCCTGGCGGCTGCTGATGGCGTTGCAAGCGCTTTGGGGGGCCAAGGGCGCGGCTTTGGCTTAGTAGACTTGCCAGGTGTCCCCCGTTCCCCAGTTGTGCCTGCGGCGATCCTCTATGACCTTGCCAATGGCGGTAACAAAAGCTGGGGTCAGGACCCGCCATATCGTGCTTTGGGGGTTCGCGCCCTTGAGGCTGTCTCTGATCGGTTTGACTTGGGGGCCCATGGGGCAGGCATTGGCGCGCGGGCAGGGCAGTTGCGCGGTGGTTTAGGTTCTGCCAGTCAACGCACGGCCGACGGCATTCATGTTGGGGCGATTGTCGCGGTCAATTGCTTTGGCAGTGTAGTTATGCCCGGCAGTGACGCCTATTGGGCTTGGGCGTTGGAACAGAATGGCGAAGCAGGCGGCATCCGCCCAGACCCCGCCTTGATCGTGGACGGCGATGATTGGGGTGCGGCTAAGGCTAACCCTGCCGCGATCGGGCGCACCAATACGACGATTGCCTGTGTCGCCACCGATGTGGCCCTGACGCCTGCGCAAGCCAAGCGGGTTGCCCAAATGGCCAGCGCCGGCCTTGCCCGTGCGATCCGACCTGTTTTTGCCCCTTTTGATGGCGACGTGGTATTTGCTCTATCGACGGCGCAGCAAAAATTGACCGAACCCACCCACTTCACGATTGCCCGAATTGGCGCTTTGGCTGCGGATTGTTTGGCTCGGGCTGTTATGCGTGGCGTCTATGCAGCCAAAGACGCTTGATCTTCGCCGCTACGACGTCTAATGACGCCGCCTCAGCGCGCCCGTAGCTCAGCTGGATAGAGCATCAGACTACGAATCTGAGGGTCGGGCGTTCGAATCGCTCCGGGCGCGCCATTTCCTCCAAGACAATTTAGATGAGAACTAAACCCCTTGCGGGGGCCTGCTGATGAAATGCGAGCATATGCCCAGTAAAATTGGGTAACAATGATGATACAAGCTCGTTTAGACTTCGAACGTCAATAGTTTAACCCTAGTCTGTGGATTAATAAGCTATTAGGGCGGATAGTGAAAGCCCACCGTTTGTCAAGCAAACACGCTATTTGAAATCACGCGTGCTTTAATGGGATCAAGGAAATTGTAACTTTGTTTGCCGCATCCTCTACCTCGGCCTTCTCAAGTGCTGCAACAATTGTGTCTCGAACTTGTAAAGGATAGTCACAGGGGCCGATTATTACTCGATTGACTAGTCGAGAAGGAGCAACTCCCATTATACTCTTATTTGGGTCATCAAAAAGCTTAAGCTTTACAATTTTCTGCGGAATACCTTTGATAATTTCAATCTCTGACCTGACCCAAGGGGATGCTCCCTCGTAGTCTGGGCTGTGGAACACCCTCCATTCTTTCTCCTCTGAAAATCCCGGATGTTTGGTGCTTAGGGCAAAAATACGAAAAACACCGAAAATCCAATTATTTATAGTTTCCGCTCCAAGGCCTTTGAGCTCCTTCTCTGCTTTGCCTACAGCGGTTGCCCAATCCTGAAACCATTCCACAAATTGAACTTCACTCTTATAGAGAACTGGCGCCGAAAAGACCTTCATCTCATCAGTATCGGAGAGAAAGGCGGTAGGATTTAGGATTAGGGCCACGCCGGAGCTCCCTCCATATGCGCGCCACATTGATAAGCGGCCATAGTCGTCCTCATTGTCATCGTGCTCCGACAAGGACACTATGAATGTATTCTGCTGCAAGATGAAAGAGTTAGAGTCAAATAGCCTGGCGATCCTTTCAGATAGTCCGGGTTCAATTCGATCCAACATTTCCCTTAGTTGTTTACCCCCTCGAGAGCGCCATGCCGCGCCTAGACAATCGATGCCATGTTGAATTTCAGAAAAATCATTCATCATGGATGCGTTGCGTAGCCACACTTCTTGGTTTGTCAGTATTTGATAAGCAGCCGCTGCAGATGTGTAATGTGCAAGTCGCTTTCCATTTTCGAACTCAGTTCTCCGTTCATCTGAGTATGGGAGAAGCAAATCAAATATTTCCTCGGGTGTCATGGTAGGGATCTCCGCAATTTTTCAATTTTAGGTTATTCCTACTAGTGGTATGTAATCAAGAGGGTCTAGGAAGGTTTATAGTTCCAAAGCATTCTGATCGTTGCGATTCGTTTCGATAGCTTTGCAAAACATCTTCACTAATAACGCAAACGGCACTTTCCTTTAATAACGACTTTCGCTATTAACGCGTGTGTGAATAGTCCAACTTCCTCATCTTCCAACATCAGCCCTTCAAACAGGCTGGGCCAATACCGTGAAACGGTCGCTGGCGGGGAAGTGGTGCGCGCTTTCATTCCGCCGCCATTGCCGCCAAACCCGCCGCTTCAGCTGGAGCCCTTGTTCGGTCTATTGGACCGAGCCAATCAAGCTCTTGGGCGACTGGATGGGATGAGCGCCCTTCTGCCGAACACCAAACTGTTCCTCTATTTCTATGTGCGCAAAGAGGCCTTGGTGTCGTCCCAGATCGAGGGCACCCAAAGCTCTTTCACCGATCTATTGATGCATGAAAATGATCGCGCAACGCGGTTTGGCCTTGATGACGTCGAGGAGGTCTCAAACTATGTGGCCGCTATTCAACACGGGCTTTCGCGCCTCGAAGAGGGCTTTCCGATTTCGTTGCGTCTGATTTGTGAGATGCATGAGATCTTGTTGCGGGGTGGTCGTGGTGCGGGCAAGCAGCCTGGGGCCTTTCGGACTACGCAAAACTGGATTGGGGGCACACGGCCCGGCAACGCCACTTTTGTGCCGCCACCCGCTCAAGATGTTGTTGCCTTAATGGGGCAGGCGGAAATCTGGTTGCACGGCCATGGCCATGACTTACCTCTGCTTGTGCGCGCCGCACTCCTGCATGTTCAATTCGAGACCATCCACCCATTTTTGGATGGTAATGGCCGTCTTGGTCGCCTGTTGGTGACGCTGCTCCTTTGCGCTGAGAAGGCGTTGAGCGAACCCGTGCTTTACCTATCGCTTTACCTAAAGACGCACCGGGAGCGTTATTATGAACTCCTCACCAAGGTGAGGCGCGAAGGCGCTTGGGAAGAATGGCTGACCTTCTTTCTGGAAGGCGTGCTTGAGATTGCCACGCAGTCAACGGAGGCTGCGGGGCGCATCCTTGCGGTCTTTGCCCATGATAGGGCGCAGATTGAGGCGCTGGGTCGGCCCGCCTCAACAGTCTTGCGCGTTCATGCAGCGTTACAAGCAAGCCCGATTGTCTCCACGGCGCGTCTAAAGCAGGCCACGGGCCTCACCATCCCATCGATTACGCGCGCCCTTGAAGCGCTTGAGACGCTGGGAATCGTCCGCGAAATCACAGGCCGCTTGCGTGACCGGTTATGGCAATACAGCGCCTATCTCGACATTTTGAGCGAAGGCGCAGACCCAGTTTAACCCTGAGCTGCGATTGCACCCAAATCTGGCGGTCAAGGGGCATTTTCGAATTGCGGGCAAGGTCTAGGGTCACATAATTAACCGGCGGCTTTAGGGATAGCAAAGCGCCACCTTCTGATTAGCTTGCGGGCTCCCGATACCAAAGCCGCGTTTTCACTCAAAACGAGTTGAATACTTTTACCTAAATCAAACCAAGCTGTGCCAAGGTACATATGATTTAACCAATAGTTGCGTGGTAATCCGTTGGCACAAGCCCAGTATAGATCTATTTTGAACTGGGCTTCTGCAGAATTGCGCCAACCGCGTGGCAATATTACGCTCATGACCGCGCTTGCGGTCTTGCCTTTGTCTTTGGTTCTTGTCGGTGCAGTAGAATTAACTGCGCTTAGCAATGAGCGCGCAATGATGCAGGCGGCGGCAGATGCTGCGGCCCTTGCCGGGGCCCAAAGCCGCACAATAGCGGGGACAAACCAAAAGAGTGCGGCGGAGTTCGCCGAGAAGTTTGCCTTGAGCCAAGTTGGGTCTTTTGCCAATCGGGCTAGGGTTCGCTTTGTTGCCAGTGATGGCGCAAACGGCGCCTTTACGGTGCAGGGTTTTGCGATCCGGCCATCTTTCTTTGGTAATATGGTGCCTCCCGGTGGCTTTCGGATCGCTGTCCAATCGGTTGCTGAGGCCTTGGTGAAGCAGCCCTTATGTATCCTCGGTATTGAACCGACCCCGGGTACTTTTACGATTTCAAGCGCCGGATCGTCAAAGATTACGGCAAAGGGATGTGTAGTTCACTCCAATAGCGACCACGAAGTCAAACAGCTCGCTTCCATCGATGCCGGAACAGTACGTATGACAGGTACCGCCAGCGGAGCAGCATTTTCGCCTTTGCCGCAGACGGGTGCTCTGGCGATCCCAGATCCGTTCAAGGACCGCACGATTACTTCACCAACACCGTGTGCCAATGTACCTAACGGAGGCCTTCAAGCCTATTCAGCGGGCACCATTACCTTAAATCCGGGTGTGCATAGAACCCAATATGCGATGAGTGGCACCGCAACCCTCAAGCTTATGCCTGGGGAACATTATTTCTGCAGCGACCTCAATTTTTCTGAAGATGCCCGCTTGGAAGGTCAAGACACCGTCATGGTTCTGATGGACGTCAAGCTGATGGTAGAAGGTAACACCTATGTGTCTTTGGAAGGGCGAACGGTGGGTCCTTGGGCTGGTTTTGTCATCGTGAGCAACCGGTCGAGCACCAAACATGTCAGTTTCAAATCAACCAAAATCGACCGCCTTCTCGGGACTATCTATTTGCCCAACACGACGATTTATGTGACGGCACCCGGCAATGTTGCGCAAGGTTCGCAATGGAGCGTGGTGGTCGCCCGCTATGTCATTACCTCAAATTCCTCCAATTTGATCATTAATTCCAATTATGACGGCTCGCCCGTACCGGTTCCAGAAGGTGTGGGCAATCGCGCCGGCGGCGCAGACTCGATCCCGCTTCGGTTGCGACACTAGAGCTGCTGCGGGCCTTGCAGCTTTGGGCAATCGAAATCTCTTGGGATAAATCTCAGGCTTTTCGAACCAATTTGATGGTCTCGCAAAAGACAGTCATGCAGACTTTCATTTCAAGAATCGTGGCGCTGCGCACCTTGATCGTGGTGGGTAAGGTCTTTTGTGGGCCAATGTGATAGAGCCCGGAAAACTGCCCCGGCCCGGTTGGGCGGATGTCGCGCACCACGATCTGGTTTATGGCGCTTTCTTCGCCCGGGGCCAAAACTTCTTGAATTACAATGGCGCACAGACGGCTGGGTTCATAGGCGCAGGGGGCAACGCGGGCGACTGCGCTACCGTCGTCCAAAACCCAATCGCCGCGGATGTCAGAAACCCCTGCGGCAGCTTGGCTGGCGGTGCCGATCAAGATCAGAGGCACGACCAGGGCTTTTGTGACACGCGCGCGAGCCAGCGGGCTCATTTTGTAAAGCGGCGTTTGGGAGGTCTTTTGGGTTAGGGCGGAAGCGGCAAGGGTGAAAAGGCTAAACAAAGGGAACTCCAGAGTAGACGAGACACACGCGTCTCTGTGAGTTTCGACTTTTGCGGACGCTTATGCAGGTTGTGTGGAGCCCTGATGAATGAATGGCGCCGAAGGGGTATCCTTTTGTGGAATGCGCAGTTCAAACTGGGCCCCGCCGCCAGGCCGGTGACTGGCCATAATGCTGCCGCCGTGGGCGCTGGCGATAGCTTCAACGACTGCAAGACCAATACCGCTGCCGCCATACTCGCGGGCGCGCGACGGGTCTTCTCGCCAAAACAGGCGGAAGACATTCTGCACTGCCAGAGAGCTGAGGCCGGGTCCACGGTCCATCACGCGGATCACGCCAAAGTCGCCCACCAAGCCGCAATCAATATCGACAACCCCGCCACTTTGTGCATGTCGACAGGCGTTGGTGATGAGGGCGAGCGTGGCCTGACGCACGCGTAGGGGATCGGCAAAGACCGGGGCAGGCGTCAAGGACAAATTGAGGCGCATACCAGCATCCTTGATCTCCGGCGCAACAAAATGGCTGAGTTCACCCATAACTTTCGCCAGATCTATTTGGCTCTTGTGCAAGGTAAGAATCCCGACTTCAGCAAAGCTTACAGTCTGCAAATCATCGACGATGCGGCTGAGTGCCTCGACCTGTAGGATTAGGCCCGAAACTTCTTTGTCGGTCGGCTGAAACACACCGTCCTTCATGCCTTGCAGGCGACCGCGCAGAATGGTCAAGGGCGTGCGCAATTCGTGGGCAATGGCTGCGGCGCCTTCGGTAAGCTCGCGGTCATAGCGCTGTAGCGCATCGGCCATCGTATTAAAGTCGGTGATCAGTTTGGATGCTTCTGCAGAGCCTGGACTGCGGCTCACCGCGCGCACCGATAGATCGCCAGAAGCAAGCCGGCGCAGCGCGGAAGCAACCCCATCTAAGGGGGCTGCAATGCGATTGGCTAATAGGACAGCTGCCGCCCCACCCGCCACCATCGCCGAAATACTCAAAACGATGAAGGCTAGGCTCTGCTCATTATCGATCCGCTCTAAGATGGTATCATCAATCTTAAACAGCTCTCTAAACTCATCGGGTGTGGGAATCTCGCTCCTTTCGAGCTTGTCGACGGCTTGGAGCGCTTTTGGCGACAATTCGGCCCGCATTTGGGTTGTCTGATACTCACCAAGCAGACTGAGGCCCCCATAACCAAATACGACCGCCATAAGAACGCAGCCCGCCATGGCGAGCATGAGTTGAACCCGTAAAGTTAGGTTTCGGCCAAATTTCATAGGGCGAGCAACCGATATCCAATGCCTCTGACGCCCTCTAGGCATTTATCGGCACCGGCTTGTTCCAGCTTGCGCCGGGCTTTACTAATATGGCTGTCGACAGTGCGCTCTAGGGCGTCGCCATCGGAAGGCAGGCAAGCATCCAACAATTCGGCGCGCGAAAACACTTTGTGGGGCACGCGGGCCATGTGGGCGACCAGACGAAATTCCGTCAAAGTCAAATCTGGCCGCACGGCTTGATCCTCTTCCCTAAGGACGCGGATGCTATGGGTCTCAAGATTGACTTCTAATGGGCCGGCACGCACGATTTTTGAACGCGACTCCCCAGCTGCGACCCGACGCAGAATGGCTTGTGCGCGGGCGACGACTTCCAGCGGATTAAACGGCTTAACCACATAATCATCGGCGCCAAAACGCAGGGCGCCAAGCTTCTCGACATCTTCGCCCATAGCGGTTGCCATCAGCACGGGTGTGTCAGACGACTGCCTAATGATTTGCAAGACTTCATGGCCATTCTTTTTGGGCAGATTGACATCCAGCACAACCAGATCGGGTGACAACATGCGATGATGGGTAATGGCCGTCTCGCCATCGCTGGCGCGCACGGTCCGAAACCCCTCGCGTTGAAAATAAGCGTCGAGGATTTCCGCAATATTGGGTTCGTCTTCAACGATCAGGATGAGAGCATTTTCCATAGCGACGATACACAAGTTTACAGGGTTAGATGAAGTTTCTCTTTATCCCGGTTTTGTGGAGATTGGATGGAGGCATGTAACATTGGGGGGTGTCAATGCGCATTCCAATCTCCACGTGCGGCGTGTCTTCCAAACCCCTTTGGGCTGGAAGACAACCACAGACCTTGACTTAGAATTTGTAAGCCAGCCCAACCGAAATACGGTTCGATGCAGGCTTATAGGCCACCGTTGGTGCACCGGCCGTGACAAAGCTCTTGCGGTCATAGGTGGTGTTTTCATACTCAACCCGACCAATCAGATTGTCACCAAAAGCCTGCGCCACACCAATCCCCAGAACGCGGCCGCTCGAGGTCGCTTTGCGGGTCACATTATTGGGCAATTGATATTTGGCTCGGTTTTGCGCGATGCCAGCGCTGGCATAGACCAGTGTGCTTTCGGTGATGCCAATCCCGGCAACGCCTTTCAGTGCCAGCTCATATTGGGGTCGTTCCCGCACAGAAACCCCGGCTAGCGTCACCGCTTTGTTCTGACCGGTTGGGCGATTAACACTCGCCTCAGTGCCCAAATAGAAGCCATTGTCAAATTGATAGCCAAAGCCGCCAAACAGGCCAACATCTGCTTGGGTCTTCTTATTGGTGCGGGTGGCCGCGGCCCCTGTTGCGGGTGTAACGGTTGTTTTGGTGTCGCTGCGGGCAGCGGCGACTTCAGCGCCAGCATAAAAGCCCGTGAAGGTGCCTTCTGCATAGGCAGGGGCAGCCGACAGACCAAGGGCAAGAAGAGTACCGAGGACAATCGCTTTTTTCATTTTTCTTTCTCCGTGTCACCGCATGGCGGTAGAGTCGAAGAACCCTACAGGAGCGCCATCTGGATTAGTTCGCAGCGGTGTATGACCGCGAAAATAGCGACACAGATGGAGGCAATGTGGAGGACATTTGGAGAAATGGATGAGAAATCGGGTTTTGTCAGCGCGGGCCTTCGACCGAGGACAAACACCAAGACCCTTATGTTTAGGCCCATTTTCCGCCCGCTTTAGGCGAGGTTTTGATCAAGTTGCCAAGCAGGGATTGATAAGCTCGGGGCTGGCGTTGGCTCTGGCGTCTGGGTGGTTGAGCCGGTCACATCGGCCATGCTGGCTTTCGCACAGGTCAGGATCGTTTGGATCAAGACATTGGGGTCGAGTGGCTTTGGCACAAAGGCATCCGCCCCAGCTTCCATAAAGGCAGCGCGGTGGTGGTCCATCGCATTGGCAGTCAGTGCAATAATTGGCACGTGCTGGGTATAGCCAGATGTGGCTCGCAGTCGGCGGGTGGCCTCCAGCCCATCCATATTGGGCATTTGCATATCCATCAGGATGACATCAAACTCTTCCAAGGCCGCCATCTCGAGGGCTTCGACCCCATCATTGGCCATCGCCAAAGACCAGCCCATCGTCGATAGAAACAGGCTGACGATCTTCTGATTGGTCGGGTGATCTTCGGCAACCAAAATCCGTAAAGCCCGGACGTCAAGATCCACATCCTCGTCCTCATCGAGGGCACCCTGGCTGTCGGCCAATTCATAAGGCAGCGTGACCGTAAAGACTGAGCCTTCGCCTTCAACACTGCGCACGTCTAACGTGCCATCCATCAATTCAGCCAGGCGACGGCTGATGGCCAAACCAAGGCCGGTGCCACCTTTCTTTCGGGCAATCATCTGATTGCCTTGCTCAAACTCGGCAAACAAGCGCGATAAAGTTACTGGCGAAATGCCACATCCTGTATCTGCGACTTCCAGCACCATGGCGGGTCGGTCTTTGGCGTCTATGGCGGTCCGGGCAGAAACCGTGATCGATCCAGCTTCGGTGAATTTCACCGCATTCGAAATCAGGTTGAACAAAATCTGCCGAATGCGCAGCGGGTCGCCCTTGATCGCACTGGGGAAGTCAGGCGTGGCTTCAAAGCGCAGGTGAAGATTTTTGTCGGAGGCACGTGGGTCCCAAATCCGCACGGCGGCCTGCAATTCATCGATGACCGGGAAATCGACCCGCTCGACAGTCATCTTGCCAGCTTCGATCTTCGACATGTCCAGCACGTCGTTCAACAGCGCTAAAAGCGTATCCACGGCATCATTGAGCATATCGACATGCTCGCTCTGCGCCTTTGTCAATTTGGTCCGGCGCAAGAGGATGGCAGAGGCCATAACCGCATTCATCGGGGTGCGGATTTCATGGGTGACGGTGGCTAAAAAGTCAGATTTGGTCTGACTTGCGCTTTCCGCGCGATTTTTCTGATCTTGGGCTTCTTCATTGGCGCGCACAAGCTGGTCGGTAAACTCATATGAGCGGCGAATGATGATCGCCAAATGGCCCAAATAAACCAGCGATCCAATCAGGATCACAGCGGAGGTGGCTGGCTCCATCTGAAAATAAAGCCAAGACGCAATGGGAAGACCGATCAGATAAAGGCACATCGGTACGGTCGATGCGGCCAAAAGCGCCGTCGAACGGGCGGCATGTAAGGTGGAGTGCAGCAAAGCACCGCAAATGATCAGAGTTGCAAAGATGCGGCCAGCTTCCCCGCCTTCGGCCCACAAAATTGCGGCGACGCTGGTGTAAACCAAGGCGTTGAGTGTCACGATGAGGATACAGGCAAACTTCCGCCGTGGGGAAACGGCCCCCTCGGGATTGAGTCGCAACGGCTTGAAAATGAACCAGTCGAGTACCTGGCCCAGCACCACAACGCCCAACCAGACAAAAGGCTCATAACCACCGACGATGAAGAAGCAGGCAAGCGCAAGGAAAATCGCAACCGCAAGACGCGTTTTCAGCTCCTTCGCGCGATTAAGGCCGACTTCGGCAAATCCAGCTGCGTGCGTATCCATCAAATCTGACCAATTCTTTGCCGCGGAAAAAAAGCCCGACCAAACCTTAGAACTGCGGAGTAAAAATTAGATGAAGTTTAGGTGCATACTTCGCCTATGCCTGAAATTACTGCTTGCTTGACCTGATGAATTTACCTGCGTTTTGTATCGAATTCTGTTCAAATCGAGGTGTGATCGCGCCTTTTCCTCGCTGCACTAATACTCCTTTAAAGGGTTTATGCGATGGCCTAGGTCTATTTTGAGGATTGACCATGGCTGCGCCGAAACCCCATAACGAAGCCCAGCGCCTCGCGGAGTTGGTAGATTTTGCGGTTCTGGATACTTTGCCCGATCCGTCTCTTGACGTGATTGTGGCCTTAGCTTCGAGTATATTGGATGTGCCCATCGCGCTGGTCTCTCTGGTCGATGCAGAGCGGCAATGGTTTAAGGCCCGGGTCGGTTTAGATGCCTGCGAGACCGATCGCGAGAGTGCCTTTTGCGCCCATGCGATTTTGGACGATGAACCGCTGATTGTTCCAAATGCACTCGAAGACCCGCGATTTGCGACCAATCCCTTAGTTGTCGGGGATCCAAAAATTCGCGCCTATTTTGGCTTCCCGCTGATTGTAGGTCCGGATTTAAGGCTCGGTACCCTATGCGCGATCGATCAAAAGCCGCGCAGCATTACGCCGGCTCAAATTCAGCACATGAAGGCCTTGGCCAAAATCGTTGTCAGCCAACTCGAAATTACCCGTTCAACCCGTGATGCTTTGGCTCTTGCCGAGGCCAATGAAGCGCTCAACCGCGAAGCAGACCATGCGCGTGTGATCTTGGAGACGATGTCTGAAGGGGTATTGATCAAAAATCGCATCGGCAAGGTTGTTGAGGCCAACCCCAGTGCGTGCCGGATTCTAGGCTTATCGCGCGACGAGCTTTTGGGCATGATGGTCAATGATCAGCGTTGGCAGCGCGTACGCGAAGATGGGACACCCTATGTACCCTATGAGATGCCAGCCATGCAGGTGTTGCGCAGCGGCATTCCGATCAGCAATGAAGTGGTCGGTATTCCTGCAGCCGATGGAAGCACGAAATGGCTTCATCTCTCGGCCAGTCCCCTGTTCGAACCGTTTGACGAAACGCCATCCTTTGTCGTGTCGACTTTTTCCGACATCACCCATCTCAAGGCACAGCAAGAACATTTGCGCGATCTATCGCTCAAGGCCAATGCCGCCAATGCGGCTAAGACGCAGTTTCTGGCCAATATGAGTCATGAGTTGCGGACGCCCTTAAATGGGGTGGTGGGTGTTACCTCGGCACTTGCCAATACTCCTTTGGATGATCGCCAAAGACGGATGGTCGAATTGATCCGGTCGTCCGGCAAGGATTTAGAGCGGCAATTGTCCGACATCCTTGATCTGACCAAAGTCGAAGCCGGTGAGCTTCAACTCGAAGCCGTGCCCACCGATGTCGGGATGATCCTGCAAGAGGTGGTCAGCCTGATGTCTGGTGCCTGCACGCAAAAGAAACTTGAGCTCGCGTTTGAGAACAAACTGCCCGCGAAGCAACTTTATTTGGCCGACCCTGTTCGCCTGCGCCAAATCGTCACCAATCTCGTGTCAAATGCGGTCAAGTTTACAAATGCCGGTCGGATTGCTGTTTCGGCCTTGCCCCGCGTGACGGGCCCTGGGGTGACGATTCACGTGGAAGATACCGGCATTGGGTTTGACGAGGCTCAAAGTCAAAGATTGTTTGAGCGCTTTTCGCAAGCCGATAGTTCGATCACCCGTCGCTTTGGCGGGACGGGGTTGGGGCTTGCGATCTCTAAATCCTTGACTGAGTTAATGGGCGGCACGATCACCGCAAAATCGACACCCGATGTTGGTTCGATCTTTACGTTGGACCTCCCCCTGCCGCTCGACCGCGCCGTGCTGAGCGCGCCTACTGCTGAGGATTTAGACGAAATCTGCCGCGACATCCCAAAGAATTTGCGGGTTCTCTTGGTTGAAGATCAAGTGCTGAACCAACAAGTCTTCGGCTTCATGATGGAGCCGTTTGGCGCAGAGTTTTTCACCGCGACCAATGGCGATGAGGGGGTGGAGGCCTTTGAGACCGCTACTTTCGACATCATCTTCATGGACATGCAAATGCCCGTAAAGGACGGCCTGGCCGCAACCCGTGAAATCCGCGCGATTGAAGCCCAAACAGGGGCAAAGCCTACCCCGATCATCATGTTGACAGCCAATGCCGGGGAAAATCATCGCCGGGAGGCTTTGGCGGCGGGCGCAGACCTCCATGTTGCCAAGCCCGTAACCCAAGTGGCTATTGGTGACGCCATGCGCATGGCGTTGACAACTTACGGAAAGCTCGCCCAAGCCCGAGCCTAAAGAGGCCACAAGCTCGGCAATATTGAGCGTTTGGGGAGCGGCGCGTTTAAGTGGCGCGCCAAAAAACAAAGCTTGCCGCCTTTGGCCTACCAAGTCACCATGGTTGCCCGTTTGGGGGCAAGGCCGTTTTCAAACTCCCGCAGAATGTCGAGGAATTCGAGAACTTCGATATTGGCTTCTTTTTCCTTATTGAAGCGATAGGCCCAAAAGGATGAAATGTGCGAGATGATGCCCATGGAATGGCCGAGCTCAATGAAGAGCACTGGCGCGTCGAGCAAGAATTTACGAAAGGCTGCTGTATTGCCTTTGTCGACAAGGTCGCGGAAGGCGTCGTCATAAAGCGCCAAAACCTGCTGGCAACTTTTGGCGCTGTCGCGAATACGGCCCCGGATCGACTTTTTTAGATCATCGATCTCTTCGCGAATATTCTTGTCCATACGCCCTTTAATCTTGATCGAGTCCATCTCGCTGCTGATGCGGGTCAGTTTGTGGAAGGTCTCAGAGAACTGCCATTTGTAATAGATGAACCCCTTCCAGCTGAAGATGCCTTGGGTGAATTTTTCGCCTTCAAGACCCAGCGTCATCCGCAACGGATCCAGCCGTGAATCCGCATTGGTCGACAAAAGTGCGTCGGCCAGCTTTTTGACGAGCTCGGGTGGAATGGTGCCATTCTTGCTGCCAAACGCCATGGCGATCAGGGGGGCCATTTCGTTGGAGGTAAAGGTTTGCATTCGCGCATTGTCAGCCGGTGAAATGGCGAAATAGCAATCAGCGGGATAGTGGTGATAGCGGCGCAATTGCTCGCGCACCAAGAATGGGTCGAGCGATGGCAATTCATTGAGCATCTCAAGGATTTCAAAATCCTTTTGCAGCTCAGCCTCGGTAGCCCCAAGGACGTCGCACAAGGTCGCGCGCCAGCCCATTTGATTGACAAGGATAGAGCGTCCACCAGCCTTCAGGTCCGCGCGGTCTAGCGGAAACATGATCTTGGTCGCAACCGATGTCCCGTCGCTCAACAGATAGGTCTCATCACTGCGCAGCCGGTGCTTGATGATAATGGCGCGGTTTAACAAGGCGTCGAAAAAGAAGGGCGCACTGACCCGCGCCAAGTCGTCTGCAAACTCAACCGCGACCAAATGCAGGTTCAACACCCGGCTGGTCGAAGCGGTGTTTGTTAGCGCTGCTAAGCTTCTTACGCCACTCATGGATACTCACCCTAACATTCCAACTGGCGCACACAGAAACGCTTATGATCGGCAGTTGAAAGATAGGTCAAGTCCAATTGAGATTTCGTAAACCTTGGTTACATCTATGCAGGCAGTTTGCCGAAAAAGCGAACAAATTGCACAAGCTATCGCACTTCCCTTGGGGAAAGGCCGAGGTCGAAGTCTTTCAACAGCTCGATGAACTCTTCCACATTGGTCACTTCTGATTGGGTGGGTTTGAACTGATAACGCCAATAAGAGACGATATGGGAAATCATCCCCATGGCGTGGCCCAGTTCGATGAACAGACCCGGCGCTTCCAGTAGAAATTTGCGAAACTCTACAGCATTACCCTTTTGGGTGAGCCCGGCGAGCCCATCATCATAAAGGGATAAGATATCGGCGGTTCGTCGAATTGCTTCTTGGATGCGCGCCTTAATGGAGCCGCGAATAGTTGTGACCATATAGCCCATAGTTGGGTCGATGCGGCCCCGTATCCTCATGGATTGCATCTGGGCAACGACTTTATAAAGCTCTGGCTTTGTTTCTACGAATTGCCATTTGTAATATAAAAAGCCCTTCCAACTAAAAATGCCGCGCTGGAATTGCTCGCCCTCCAGACCCAGCGTTGCTTGGAGGGGAGCCAAACGGTGATCGGCATTGGTTGCGAGAATGGCGTTCGACATGCGTTTGACCAACTCACCGCCAGCTTCGGCCCCCGATTGGAACGCCAGCGACACCAAGTCTCGGATTTCATTATAGGCAAATTTCTCCAACCGAGCGGTGTCATTTGGCGTGATCGCGAAATAATCGTCTGATGGGGTCAGACTATGGCGCTTGAGCTGTTCGCGGACCAAAAAAGGATCGAGCGAAGGTAATTCATTTAAAAGCTCAAGAACCATGAGATCGCCATCGAGCGCCACAAGGTCCTTGCCCAAAAAATCACAAATCGCGTTCAAATAGCCAATCTGATTGACAAATACAGACCGCCCGCCAACGCGCAGGTCATCATTGTCGAGCGGGAAAATGATTTTGGTGGCGACGGGCACGCTTTCATGGAAAAAATCAACCTCGTCGGGTCGTGGCCGATGCTTGGTGATGATGGCACTGTTCAACAGCCGATCTTGGAAAAGTGGCGTGTGAAGTTTGTCCGCGGCCCGCAATCCTTTGTGATCTATTGAATTCAGATTGAGAACGCGGCTTGTCGAACAGGTCTTCGCAAGGGCCGCTAGGCTGCGAACGCCGGTTGTATTGGGGCCACCAAAGCTGCGTGCATGCATAGTCATAGAGAATGCTTCCCTATGAGTAATTTCAGATACGCAAAATTACCCGATCACATTGTTGATTATTTGACGGATACTAACGCGTATAGAATACAACTATACAGTGTCTATATTAGCCCAAAAGCCTTAAGGCTTCGTGTATCTTGGGCGCCGACAATTATGTGGTCAATCACACTTACTTTCAAAGGGCTGAGTGCATTGATGATTTCTCGTGTCATCGCAATGTCGGCACTTGAAGGTGTGGGATCACCGGATGGGTGATTATGGGCCAAAATGACAGAGCTTGCCGATAATTCTAAGGCCCGCCGCGCGATCTCACGCGGATAGACGGGGGCATGATCGACCGTTCCTTCACCCATCTTTTCGTCCACAATCAGGCGGAGCTTTTTGTCGAGGAACAAGACGCGGAACTCCTCCCGCTTGGCGCCCCCAAGGTTCAGCTTGAGATAGGACAAGACACTCGACCACGAGCCCAGAACCGGCTTATTGGTTATTTCGCTCTGGCTGGCGCGAACTTGGAGCGCGTGAATGGATTTGAGGTGGATGGCTGCAACTTGGCCAACACCATTGACCCGCAAGAGGTCGTTGATCGGCGCTTGCAGCACGTCATTAATGCCGCCAAACTGCGCCAAGAGATTGCGGGCGAGCGCTTTGGTATCCTGTCGCTTGATGACGCCAAACAGCCACAGCTCGAGCAATTCATGATCAGCAAGCCCGTCTGCGCCCGCCCGCAAGAAGCGGTCGCGCAAGCGTTCGCGATGGCCATCAAGATGGGCATTCGACTTGTTGGTTAGTCCCATGGGCCCTCAAACTGGATCAGACAGCGTGTGGGGTGTGTCCAAGCCAAGAGGGGAGAGGGTGAAAATCTCGCATCCGTCCTCAGTCACACCAATTGAGTGTTCAAACTGCGCGGATAAGGAACGGTCGCGCGTAACAGCGGTCCAGCCATCAGGCAGGACCGAAACCGAATGTTTGCCTAAATTCACCATCGGCTCAATGGTGAAAAACATGCCAGGGCGCAATTCTGGGCCTTGGCCTGGCTTGCCGAAATGAACGACATTGGGGTTGTCATGAAAGACACGGCCAAGGCCGTGGCCGCAAAAATCACGCACGACAGAGCAACGCTGCGCTTCGACAAAGCTTTGAATGGCATGGCCAATATCGCCCAAAGTCGCGCCGGGCTTTACCGCCGCAATGCCGCGCTGCAAGCTTTCCCACGTCACATCCATCAAGCGACGGGCCTTACGCGACACATCGCCAATGCCATACATGCGCGAATGGTCGCCATGCCAGCCATCGACAATGACGGTCACATCAATATTGGCGATATCACCGCTGCGAAACTGGCGCGGGCCTGGAATACCGTGGCAGACGACATGGTTCAGCGAGATACAGGTGGTGTGATTATAGCCGCGATAGCCCATGCAGGCAGGGATCCAGCCATGATCAAGCACATAGTCGCGGGCCAATGTGTCGATCCGCTCCGCGGTGACACCTTCCTTGACCTCGCCCACCAGCATATCCAGCACTTCGGCGGCGGCACGGCCTGCGGCGCGCATGCCGGCAAACGCCTCTGGCCCATGCAATTTGATGGCATGGTCATTACGGCTGTCGGGTGCGGTGTCTGCGTCGATATACATCCCTGTCATATAGCCTTCAAATTGGCTTTTGGGCAGGGGGTCTTATGAGGATTGCTCTGCCGCATCGTCATCTTGCCGCGCTACGGTCGCGGTGACGGCCATATCCATGGTCACATTGCCCAAAGTGCGGAAGATATCGGGGAAGGTTTCAACCGCAATCAACAGGGCCAAAGGCTCGACCGGCACACCCAAAGCCAAGCAGATGGGCGCGATGGAACTAATAAAGCTGATGGAGCCGGGCAGGCTGACGGCGCCAAGCGTGGTGGTGGCCGCAGCCGCAATGCCCAAAGCAATCTGGGCAGGCCCCAACTCCACCCCAAACCAATTGGCGATATAAAGCGCGACGCCAAGGTTCATGGCAGGCCCTGTGGCGCGGAAAATGGCAACCGCAATCGGCAAGATCACATCGGCCTTGGCCGCGGGCACACCCAAAGCCTGCACGCCTTTCAGCATAGCCGGGAGCGACGCGAGAGAGGATTGTGTCGAAATTGCCACCGCCTGAGCCGGAATGGCGGCCTTGAAAAACGCGCCCAAACCGCGCTTTGCCCCAAATACCGCCAAAGCAAAGGAGGCCAGCCACACAATCACCCCCAAGGCAGAGAGCACGATGACATAATGGGCCAGCGCGCCAAAGGCTTCTGCCCCCGCCTTCGCCCCAACCACAAAGGCCAAAGCAAACACGCCAATCGGGGCAAGGGCTAAGACCCAACCAATTACCAAAATCATGGCCTCGGCCACGGCTTCAAAAAAGCCTGTCACGGGGGCGCGCTTTTCTAAAGGCAAGCGCGTCAAGGCAAAGCCAAAGGCAGAGGTGAAGATGATTAAGGGCAGAATGGCATCATTGGCGGCCGCCGCAATCGGATTGGTTGGGATCATGGCGCGCAAGAAATCGCCCAAGGGCGGCACGGGCCCGGGCTTTTCGGTAATGCTCAAAGCGTCACGCAGGGCCGCTGCCGATCCATCCGGCATCGGGAAGATGTTGAGGATCAAGGGCAGGGTCACAGCCGCCATAATGGCCGAGCACCACAAAATCACCAGCATCGTCGCAACACCGCGCGCGGCGAGCCGTCCCGCCCGCGCCGCCAAGGCTGTTTGCGCAATCCCCGTTATCAAAAGGGCAACCACCAAGGGGACAACTGTCATGCGAAGTGCATTGAGCCAGACCGAACCAATCGTGTCGGCGGTCGACTTGATCGCCTCAATCGACCCCAGCCAAATGCCCGCCAAAAGCCCAAAAACCAGTGCGGCCAGTATGATCAGCGCCTTCGACATATTCCAAAACTTTCAGCCAAATCGGCCCGTCACGGGGCCCAGAGGCCCCAATCTGGCTGAGCTTGCGGGCTACGGCAAGCCAAGCCCCCGCCAAAAGCGGCACCATCTTCTGCATGGCACCTAAAATGTGCGTGCAGAAAGCCGATAGATTACATCATCACACTCTTGCTCAAAAAGCGCGTATGACGCACAAAGCGCGCAGATGGGGACGTGGCGAAATAGGTAGACGCACCGGACTTAAAATCCGTTGGAGCAATCCGTGCCGGTTCAAGTCCGGCCGTCCCTACCAATCCTGATAGCCCAAAAACACCAAACCCCGCGACTGGACGTGCCAGCCGCGGGGCTTTGGGAACCTTTGGTGTGACTTAGAAGCTGGTCTGATAGCGCACCATCAGGGCCTGATCTTCTTTGCCTGCAATGCCATCGGCATCTTGCCGCGCCATGACGGCAAAGGCGAGGGCGGAATCTGGGCTCAAAGTCCGTGTATAGACGGCCTCAAAGCGTTGTTCCGGCGTTTTCGACGCAAGGCTGATGCCGCGACGTGTCATGATGGGCGCGCCGGTTTCAGGGTCTGCACCGGTTGCCAAGAACAAATTCATCATACCGCTGCGGCTGGTCAGAGGCGTCCCGATGGCAAGATCAAGCTGGTCGCCTTTGGCCAAAAGGTCACGCTGGGCGAAATTGATCGCGTAAGCGGTGGCCTCGGTTGCGCTGATCGAGCTGACCAAGCTTGCCCCACCACCGACTTGGGCGGCAGTCTGGGTATGGGTCATCCGCGCACTCAACGACGCAGTCGGCGAAACAGCCCAAGCCAAATCCGTCTGGACCGCAAGGGTGCGGGCAGGCCCTGACAGGCCAAACAATTCGCTATCCACATCGCCAAGGCGGCCTTGTGCTTCTTGGATGGCGGCGACGCTGGCGCTGAGGCTGACGCGATCAAAGGTGCGGCTTAGGGCGGCTTCGACGCTGCTGGCTTGGCTTGTTGTATTGGGGGTCCAGTTCAGGCCCCGGCGCTTATACTGCTCACCTTGCAAGCGCGCGCCAAAGGTCAGGCTGAGACCATTGTCCAAGGTGCGTTGGCTCGCCACGCTGGCGGTGGTGCCTTCAAACAAGGCGGTGTGGTCGGCAAAGCCCAAGAGGCGGGCGCTGGGGGCAGCCCCAGCCGTCAAGCTTGCACCCAAAATGGGGGAGGCTTGGCCAATCGCAACGGCCCAAGACTGGCCTTGATTGCCGACAAAATGCAGGCCACCACTGGCGTCACCACCAGCCGCTTGGGCGGGGGCGGCCATCAAGGACAATGTGCCGCTTGGGGTTGCCACACTGGCCAAAGTCGCCTGCATGCGGTTGGTCAAACTTGTCGCGAGGATGGAGACTGAATCTGGCCGCAAGTCTTGAGCTTTGGTGGCAAAGTCATAGGCGAAGTCGCGTCCAAAGGCGTCAAACACCACCCCTTCAAAGGCCCCGCCATTGGCTGCAAAGGACTTGGCCCCAATGGCCACGGCCCCCGCAGACGTCGGGGCAAGCGCCAGCGGCGTTGTCCCAGCGGAGCTGACCGTTGTTACGGTGCCGACGGGCAAGAGGGCGCGTTCAAGATTAAGCAGACCGCGGCCATAAATCGGGTCGATCCCGCGGGCACCGAGGTCTGTGGCGGTCACAAACAGGACTTCAGCAACCCTTGGTGCGGTCAGGAACGGCCACGCGCTTTTCACCACAGCCGCAGCCCCGGCCACCACTGGCGCTGCCATCGAGGTGCCGCTCATCATGGCATAGGCATTGGGGGCGGAAGGGAAGGCCCCAATGAGGCTGACGCCAGGAGCCACCAGATAGAAATTGCGTGCATCGCCGGCCCGATTAGAGAAGTTGGCAATGACATTATTGGCGTCAACCGCACCCACAGCGATGATCTGGCCCCGTGCCCACGCTTCAGAAGCGTGACGGGCGGGGAAGGATGGATTGGCAAGGCCTTCATTGCCCGCGGCAATCACCATCAAAAGACCAGCCGCTTGTGCGCCTTGTAGGGCGGTGCGGATGGTGGGGCTCATGGTAGAGCCACCCAAGCTTAAATTCATCACGAAGGCACGCTGGCTGGTCGCGTAATTAATGCCGCGCGCCACAAAGAAGTCTGAGGTTGAGGAGCCTTGGAACACTTGAACGGGCAGAATGCGCGCGTTTGAGGCAACCCCCACCATGCCAACCCCATTGGCGCGCGCCGCTGCCAGCGAGGCTACGTGCGTGCCATGGCCATTGGTGTCGTTGACTGCGGCGGTGCCGGTCAGATTGGTGAAAGCATTATAGCCACCGGTAATGGCACCGGCGAAGTCGATATGGTCGCGGCGAATGCCTGAATCGATAATGGCGATGGTTACATTGGTGCCACGTGCTGCCCAAGGGCGAGGCTTAAATGCGCCAACGCGCGCGGCAGCAGATGACCAAGCAAGTTCTTGGCCTGTTGGAAGGGCGGCGGTTTGAGCGAGTGCTGCGCTGCATGGAACAAGGGCTGCAGCGGCGGTCATGGAAAGTAGAATGGATTTCATCAGGTGGTCCCCGAACGTGAATGCGTGGATGGACCGATAAATCCGAAGGTTTAAAGCGGAATTTTGAAACAAGGCATAGAATTTCTACCCTGCAAATTGGCTTTTTTAGTCAAAGATAGATCAAATTTGGTCGAGTTGGGGGTTGGCTATTCAGCTAAGGCAACTCAGGACCGGCGGAATTGAAGTAAATTTCTCCTAAGCATGACAGGCGCTTTAGCCCTTATGCGGCAGGCGCAAGGGCGCGGCTTAAGCAATGAGCCTCAGGAGATGTGAAAAAACTTTTTGTGATCGCCCCCCCGGCCTAGCTTTCAACCACGATCCGCTTAGAGAAGACAAAAACGGAGTCTAGCTGGAGGGACGCACGTGCGAGTTTTGAGGAATTGGGGCTTGATCGGTTTAGCCGCCTGCGGACTGGCTTGGGCTAGCCAAGGCGTCGCACAATCCAATCCAGCTAAAGGACCGCTGACGCCTGAACTCATGTGGCAATTGCAACGTGTCGGCGCGCCCTCTTTGTCACCCGATGGCCGGTTTTCGGTCGTGCCGGTGACGCGGTTTGATGCTGAGAGCGACCGCAGCTTTACCGCGCTCTGGGTGATCTCTACTGAGACCGGTACCAGCCGCCAACTCACCAGTGGGGAAGGCAATGACGTCTCCCCCGTTTGGAGCCCGGACGGCAAGTGGATCGCCTTTGTCTCCAAGCGCGGCAATGACCAAGCCAACCAGCTTTATGTGATCGCCCCCGACGGGGGCGAAGCCCGCCGCTTGACGGGCGTGCCAACGGGGGTATCCGCGCCTAAATGGTTCCCCGACAGCCAGAGAATTGCCTTCATCAGCTCGATCTTTCCCGATCTGCAAACATGGGAAGATCAGGGCAAGCGGTTGAAAGACCGCGCCTCGACCACCATGCAGGCCCGCGTTTGGGATAAAGCGCCCATCAGCTATTGGGACCGCTTTCTTGATGAGCGTCAGCCCCACCTCTATGCCATTTCGATCAATGCCGGGGACCCTGTTGCACTGACCCGCCCGGCTGGGGTCGCGATTGAGTTTCGCACCCCCGGCGCAGAGGATTATGACATCGCCCCAGATGGCCAAGAGATCGCATTCGTAGGCGAAAGCGACACCAAGGGTACCCGCCCCAATTCGGATGTGTTTGTGTTGTCGCTGGCTGCAGGAACCGCACGCAATCTGACAAGCGCGAATCTCGCAGGGGATAATGAGCCTCATTATAGCCCGGATGGGCGCTATTTGAGCTGGAGCTCGAATGTTATTGTCGCGGCCGCAGATCGCCAACGCGTCATGCTGTTGGACCGCCAAGCAGCAGGGGCTGCACCGCGCGATTTGTCGGCCAATTGGGACTGGTCGGCCGCAGAAGTTACGTGGGCTGCTGATTCCAAATCGCTGTGGGTGATTGCTGAGGATCGGCCAACCCGGCGTCTGTTCAGAATGGACCTCACTGGGGCGACGCCACGGCGGATCACAAAGGATGGCGATTTCGCCGGCATTGCCGCTGCCGGGCGCGGCCTTGTTGGCCTGCAGGCAAGTTTTTCAAGCCCCGCCACCTTGGTCCGTATCGATGGCGCGACAGGCCAAACCAGCCAGCTTTCCCGCTTCAACGACGCTTTATTGGCCAAAGTGGACATGGGCAAAGTGGAATCGGTTAGCTATCGCGGCGGCAATGGAGCCGACATTCAGATGTGGGTCGTCAAGCCGCCCAAGTTTGACGCGTCAAAAAAATATCCGGTGATGTTCTTGCTGCATGGTGGCCCCCATGTCGGGATTACCGACCAATGGTCTTACCGCTGGAATGCGCAAGTCTTTGCGGGGTGGGGTTATGTGACCACTTGGCATAATTTCCACGGCTCATCGGGCTTTGGCGATGCCTTTACCGATGCCATCCAGCCTGATTGGGTGACCTTGCCCTATCAAGATACAATTGCCGCGGCGGACTATCTGAAAGCGCAAAAATGGGTGGATTCCGAACGCATGGTTGCCGCCGGTGGCAGCTATGGCGGTTATCTCGCCACGGTCCTACTGGGCCGGCCCCATCCGTTCAAAGCCTTGGTGGCCCATGCCCCCGTCTATAATCAATATACCCAGATCGGTGCCGATTATGGGGCCAACGAAAACCGCTATTATGAAGCGTGGGAAGAGCCTGAGAAGTTCCAAGCCATCAGCCCCAATATGATGGCCGCCAATTTCAAAACCCCCACGCTGGTTATTCATGGCCAGCTCGATCTGCGGGTTCCAGTCAATCACGGCATTGAATTGTTCAACACCCTTCAAAAGAAAGGCGTTCCGTCGCGCTTTATCTACTACGCCAATGAGAACCATTGGATTCTGCGGCCACAAAATTCTCTGTTCTGGTATCAAGAAGTCCGCAAATGGGTTGAGACCTATGCCCCGCCGGGCGGCCAATAGTACGGCCGCTGCGTGAGAGGTTAGGCTAAGAGACGCGGGCATATGACAGCCAAAGGATTTGCCATGAATGCGGCTGCGATGGAGGCGGCTGGCAATGCTGGGATGCAGGCCCTGCGCGCGGGCGACTTCGCAACAGCCATCGCCAAGTTTCAATCCATTGTTGAGGCTGGCGCGGCAGATACCGCCGTCTGGCTCGCCCTTTCCATGGCCTATCAAGCGGCCGGTGACCGGCAAGCGGAAGTGTCTGCGGTCACCCACATCCTCGATCAGGATCCGGATAACATTCGGGCTAATTTGATCAAAGCTGATGCTTTGGTTGCTTTAGGTCATCGGCGCGCGGCGATGGGCTTTTATGCGCATCTGGAGGTACTTGTCCCAGATACCCAAGGTCTTCCGCCCCAAATCGCCGCTGAGCTCAAACGCGCGCGCGAGACCCATGCCAAGCTGAAACAAGGTTTGAGCGATTATCTGCAGGCTGAGGTAGAAAAGGCAGGCTTCCACCCCGCTCGATCCAGCCGCCGCTTTCGCGATAGTCTCGATATTTTGACGGGGCGGAAGCAACGCTATGTTCCAACGCCGCGCGCGTATTTCTTCCCAGAGCTGCCGGCGATCGAATTTTACGACCGCGCGCGTTTTGCTTGGCTGGATCAAGTTGAAGCCGCGACTGAGGATATGGTGTCTGAGCTGATGCCAATCCTAGAAGAGGGCACCCATTTTGGTCCCTATATCGAGGTGGAGGCTGAAAAGTCCGCCCATTTCGTTGGAAGCGGGACGAAGGAAGCTGTCTCCTCGGTTGAGGATTGGACCGCCGCCTATCTAATCCGCGACGGCAAACGCCAAAGCCCTTTGGCCGAACGATGCCCAAAGACATTGGCCGCTCTCGATGGGGTACCGTTAGAGGCCATTGAAGGCCGTGCGCCCTTTGTTTTGTTTTCGAAATTGACTCCCGGTGCTTGGATCGCCCCCCATACCGGCTTTTTGAACTCACGCTTAGTCTGCCATCTTCCCTTGCTGGTTCCGGATGGCTGTTGGTTCCGGGTTGGCAACCAAGTCCGCTTATGGGAGCGGGGCAAAGCTTGGGTGTTTGACGATACGATTGAGCATGAAGCCCGCAATCAGGGCACGGGAACACGCGTTGTCCTCATTTTCAACATCTGGCATCCCGACTTGACCGAGGAGGAGCGCCATTTGGTTGCTGCCCTTTTGGCGGCTGTTGAAAGCTTCGAACCCGTCACATAGGCCGCGCACAAAAAAGGGCCAACCTGCCGCAAGACAGATTGGCCCGAGCCAGTATTACGGGACTGAGACAGCCCCGTCCTGTTTAGTTGCCACCCGAGATGGTGAAGCTGTTGCCAATAGCAGCGGTGGTCGAGGCGATATCGCCAGCCACGTTTGCCAAGGTCAGGTTAGAGGTGGCGACATTGATGGCGCCATTGTTTTGGAAGCTGTTCACGTTCAAGGTCGACGTTGGCAAAGCGTTCAACGAGAAGGTGTTGCCGATCGCTGCCGTGGTCAAAGTGACCTTGCCGCCAACATTCTGGATCAGAGCGTTGGTGGTAGCACTTGGGTCAATGTTGCAGACTTGGGTGTTGTTCAGATTGATGCTGGCGGCAGTCGTCGCCTTCACTGTGCCGCTGTTGCAGATTGCAGCAGAGGTACCTGTCACGTCACCGCTGACATTGTTCACAGTGGTGTTCAATTGGCTGCTCACATCACCCCAATAGGCTTGGTAGGTGTTGATGGTGCCGACTGGGCCAGAGACTTCAGCCGAGAAGGTGTTGCCGATGGCAGCAGAGGTTTGCTCCACCTTGCCGGTTACACCGCCGATATTGCTGTTCAAACGCGATTGGGTTGCGCCCCAAGCGCGTTGGGTGTTGGTGATGCCGGTTGCATCAGCCGAGGTATTGGCGACTTTGATGGTCGCAGAGTTGGCAATCGCTGCCGAAGTTGCGGTGACATCCTTGAAGTTATTGGCTGCGCCATTGACCGCAGTCAGGTTCAGGGTCGATGAAACTGGGGCGATGTTGGTCTGGGTGTTGGAGATTGTTGCCACACGGCTCACATCGATCGACGACGTGTTGCCAATCGCTGCGGCAGTTGCCTCAACCTTGCCGCCAGCAATGTTGCCTGCACGGGTGATGCCTGCATTGGTTTCAGCAATCGCACGTGCCACATTGTTTTGGCTCGTGTTGATCACGGTGCGCTGCGCCATTGCCGACGAAACAACCGAAGCGCTGAGCGCGATGGCGGTTGCGGTGATGAAAAGTGATTTTTTAGTCACTGGATACTTCCCTCTTGATTGCCGTTAGAGCTTTTTGCTCTTGTTTGGCTGGTTACATACTGGCTCGATGAGGAGGTTAGGAGATGATGCCCGTACCTCACCGAGCATGAGCCCAACAATGCCGCTAGCTCCCCTCGCGACGCAGGCGTTCCTGCATCGTCTCACTGTTGGACCGGTCCCCGGGCACGAAGGGTTGATCTAATTGACCCGCTCGAAGACCCCGTAATGGAGCGTTCAATTGGGTCTGCCCGAAGTTTGTTTGACCGTCAGCCAATTCTGGCGACTGGGGTCTAGCTTGTGATGGACTGGCCTGTACTTGGCTCTGGCCAACACGGGATTGTTGTAGCCAGGGTGCCAGCGGCACCGAGGGTGGCGCGATGGCAGCAGGTTCCATTCTGGAAGTCTGAGGGAATGCCGCCATATCCGGTGCTGCGGGGCGTGCCACAGGGCGTGCGGCGGATGGGGTGGCCGTGGCGCGCTGGACGGGTGCGCGCATTGTCGCAACCGAGGTACGCGCAGGGATTGCCTCAACCTGTTGGGCGAGGCTCAAGCAATGCGATGCATCTTGGCCATAGAGACCTGCGGTAAACTCAAACACCGAACGGTCAATGATGCTGCGAATAGCGGTTTGAATAGGCTCATTCCGTCGCCCGCCGAGGCCAAAATCCAGCGTTTCGGAGCCATTGGCGATCAAGGCGCCGAGCTCACGTTGTTGGCCACGCACTTGTTTGCGATAGGATTTGACGGCGATGACTTCGGTGGTGCGTGCATCGATCAGGCGCAAATCCATGCCGACATCGACGACATAATCGCCATTGGCAACAAAGGCTGAACCGCCATTGCGGCCAGTCTTGCTGAAGGCTGCATCTTGGCCACGCGATTGAATATTATGATTATATTCGCTGATCCCGCCTACGATATAAAGAGCGACGCCCTGGATCTGACCTTCTTGCGGGGTGCGGATCACGGTGGGTGAATCCCGCAACAGGCGATTATTGGCAAAGTCCAAATCCACTTGGGTAACGCCGGTATCAAAGCGTTCAATCACCCGCATGCCGGCATTGGAGACGGCCGTAATGGCCATCAAGGTTGCCCCTTGGGTTAAACGCCGCCCCAGATAGAGGTCATCGGCACCGGTCATATCGGTGATATGGCCTACGGCGATGCGGGGAGCAGGAAAGTCTTGGCTACCGGCAACATCGGCCACGCACCTTAAGGCCGCTGTATAATCGGTCTGGGTCTTGGAGACCGGGCTGCCCTTTAAGGTGGCTACAGGCGCAACATGGTCTTCAGAGCCAGCCACACTGGCACAACCCGCAAGCAAGCTGCTCAAGGCGGTGCAGACTAAGAGAAGGCGGGTCGCTCGACTTTTGCGGATCATAGGGTTCACCGAAGTTGGCGCGCGAAATTAGCGCGGCGTGTTGGAGGACGCGGTGACGCGGCCCGTGTTGATCTGAGTGATCGAAATGGTGGAATTGCGCACATTGCTAATCGTCACATTATTGCCGACTGCGGTTGTGCTGGGCAGCGTTGAACTCGCCAAACGACCCGAACGCGTTGAACTGGAAAGTTGTCCGCCAATGCCCGCGTTGGGATCCGCCAGTCGTGCAGGGCCAGCTGCACGAGAGCCGCCCAGATCAACCGGCCGCCCATTCACGACAAGGCGCACGCCATTTGGATCGCGGCTGGGAAAGCGGTAGGGGCTGGCTTCAACGTCGGGGGTGACGCCATAGGTGCGACGGATTTGATCGGCACCTTGTTGTTGAGCCGCGGCAAATCCGGGCACAAAGCAAATTGCGGTTGCACACATCCAAAGAGCTTTGTTGCGGAAAGCTCGATGTTGTTGGGTACGTACCATTCTGGAACATCCTACTCTTGTAACACTTTGGTTAAAGAGCAGGTAGCAAGCTATGTGCCAGTCAGGTTTTTACAATGAACTCAGATATTTAGATGTATTACGCGTCAGTTATACTTAATTTCTGTTCCTAGACGGCTTTGCGCTTTACCTGAAACTGACCGTATGGCTTAAAACGGTACAAATAAGTGGGCACAATTGCCTCAACACTCTCCAAATTGGTTACCCTGAGATCCACTAAAGTCTTAGCGCCAGCGCTGACCACATTGTCGGTTTTCAACATCACGACCTGATCGTCTGTCAGCGGTGGGCCGGCAAAGGGATAGAGTTTGAACACTGCATTGAGGACCGCCCCCAGGGGTTGGGCCACAAAGAAGGGCAGAGGGGCTAGGAAGCGTGGCCGCTCAATTTCCTTCAAGATATATTCGAGAATTTGCTTGAAGCTATAGATGCGTGGTCCGCCCAATTCATAGGTGCCGCCGCCGCTATCGAGGGCATTCACGGTCGCTTCGGCCACATCGCCAACATAGACGGGTTGGAACTTGGTGTTGCCGCCACCAATCAAGGGCAGGGCAGGGGACATGCGGGCCATGGCGGCAAACTGGTTGAAGAAATTATCTTCCGCGCCAAAAATGATGGAAGGGCGCAGGATTGCAGCACTTGGGATCAACTCAAGGACGGCCTGCTCGGCAGCACCCTTGGTGCGGCCATAGTTAGATGCCGAAGCGGGGTCAGCACCCAAGGCCGACATATGAACGAAACGGGTGATCCCGGCCTTGGCTGATTCGGCTGCAACGATGCGTGCGCCTTCCAATTGGGTGGCCTCAAAGGATTGTTTGCCCGTCTCATACAAAATGCCGACCAGATTGATCACACCTTTTGCGCCTTCGAGGGCGCGGGCGACACTTTCCGGGTTGCGGATATTGGCTTGAACGAGTTGAATCTGCCCAACATCGCCCATCACGCGCAAATCTTGCCCTAAATGGGGCCGCCGCATCGCCACGCGCACGCGTTTGCCCGCTTTTGCCAGCGCGCGCACAACATAGCGCCCAACAAAGCCTGAGCCACCAAACACGACGATCACATCATTGGACATGGTTTTCCCCTACAAGTCGTCTTCGGCATAGTCTGATAGGCCCTTGTTTGTCGAGCGTTTGGGACACCCAATCAGCTTTGCGCAGCGGTCGATTTGCCGCACCCCCCACCTTGCTGCTATAGGCCCGGCACACTAAGGCCTCCGCCACCTGATTTCGATCGTGGGTAGATGGGGCCTCCACTGCAGATTTCCTCCCGGAGCATGACCCGTGACCACCCTTTCTGACGCGCCAGTTTCATCGGCTGCGCTACGCAATATTGCGATCATCGCCCACGTTGATCATGGCAAGACAACCCTTACCGACCAATTATTGGCCCAAGGTGGTGCTTACCGCGAAAACGAAGCCCGCGCCGAACGCGCGATGGATTCCAACCCGCAAGAAAAAGAACGCGGCATTACGATTTTGGCCAAGTGCACCAGCATTGTGTACGGACAAGGTGCCGATGAAGTCCGCATCAATATCGTCGACACCCCAGGCCACGCCGACTTTGGTGGCGAAGTGGAGCGGGTTTTGTCCATGGTCGATGGCTGTCTGTTGTTGGTCGATGCCACCGAAGGCCCGATGCCACAGACCAAATTCGTTTTGACCAAAGCGCTCGCGCTCGGCTTGCGCCCCATCGTGGTTCTCAACAAAGTTGACCGCCCAACCGCGCGCCCTGACGAAGTGCTCGATGAAGTGTTTGAGCTGTTCATGGCGCTGAATGCCACCAATGAACAATTAGACTTCCCTGCTGTTTATGCGTCTGGCCGCGATGGCTGGGCAACTTTGGTCCTTGATGGCGCCCGCGAGAACCTCAATCCGCTGTTTGAGACCATCATTGAGCACGTGCCCGCACCAGATGCAGCGCTGCGCCGTGACGAGCCTTTCCGTATGTTGGTCACCATGCTCGATTCAGACCCCTTCTTGGGCCGTATCCTGACGGGTCGGGTTGAGAGCGGCCGCTTGAGCGCAGGCACCGTTGTGAAGGGTATCAGCATTGATGGCAAAACCATCGAGCGCTCGCGCGTTTCTAAAGTCTTGGCTTTCCGCGGTCTGCGCCGCCAGCCGATTGAAGAAGCCGAAGCAGGCGACATCGTCTCCATTGCAGGTCTGTCCACCACCACGGTGGCCGATACGATTGGCGACATGGATGTAACCGAAGCCATTCACGCCACCCCCATTGATCCGCCAACCCTGTCTGTCACCGTGATGGTGAACTCAAGCCCCTTGGCCGGTCGCGATGGCGATAAGGTCCAAAGCCGGGTGATCCGCGACCGTCTGTTGAAGCAAGCTGAAACCGATGTCGCGATCAAAGTCACCGAAACTGCCGATAAGGACGCTTATGAGCTGCAAGGCCGTGGCGAATTGCAAATCGGCGTGTTGTTGGAAGGCATGCGTCGCGAAGGCTTTGAGATGTCGATTTCGCGCCCCCGCGTGTTGACCAAGATCGACGAAGATACCGGCCAGAAGATGGAGCCTCTGGAAGAAGTCGTCATCGATGTGGATGATGAATATGCAGGCGTTGTGGTTGAGAAAATGTCGATCCGCAAAGGCGAGTTGCAAGACATGCGTCCTTCGGGCGGCGGCAAGACCCGCGTTACCTTCTTAGCCCCCGCACGCGGCCTCATCGGCTATCACTCTGAATTCCTGACCGACACGCGCGGCTCGGGCATTATGAACCGCATTTTCCACAGCTGGACGCCGTGGAAGGGTAATATCAATGGCCGTCACAATGGCGCTCTCATTGCCAATGACAGCGGCAAGTCGGTTGTCTATGCGCTGTGGTATCTTGAAGAGCGCGGCGTATTGTTCATCGATGGCGGCGAAGATGTCTATCAGGGCATGATCATTGGCGAAAACGCCAAGCCAGAAGATATGGACGTCAATCCTCTGAAGGAAAAGAAGCTGTCGAACGTGCGCTCGTCGGGCAAGGATGAAGCCATGCGCCTCACCCCGCCGCGCCGCATGACGCTGGAACAAGCCATTGCTTGGATCGATGATGATGAGTTGGTGGAAATCACCCCAAAATCGATCCGCATCCGCAAAATGGAACTCAATCCCGCCTTCCGTAAGCGCAAGCCCAAGGCTGACTAATCAAATCACGATCCTGAAACAGGGGCTTGAGGCAAAGGCTTCAAGCCCCTTTTTATTTGGGGCTGGCGACAATTTTGCCATCATGCAGCGTGGCAATCTCTGTATTGGAAAAGCCGATCTCGGTGAGGATTTCCAGCGTATGTTGCCCTAAGATTGGGGCAGGTGCTGGGCCCAAGCGGTCTACGCCCATAAAATGGATCGGGCTGCCCGGCGTCAAATAGCTGCCAATGCCCGGTTGGTGCAGCATTTCGAACATGGGATTATCGAGACTGCAATCTGGGTCTTCCTCCACCGCTTGCTTGAAGGTTCGATACTGGCTCCAAGTCACGTCAGACCCTGCAAGGCTGGTTGCCACCTCCGACAAGGTGCGCATTTCGAAATAAGGCTTTAAGAGCGCCGTAATGGCGTGGCGATGGATGAAGCGCGCCCCCTCTTGATCGAGATCGGTGTCGAGCCGCTGGCTCAAGTCCGCCATCGCAGCCTCTGCCCCCGTTGCCGCTTTCAGATTGCGCCATTGCCGATCGGTTAGGGCAACCACCATCACGCGCTGACCATCTTGGCAGACAAAATCCTGTGCATAGGCCCCAAACAAAGAATTCCCCATCTTGGGTCGGTCGATGCCATTGATGCTGGCTTCGGCAATGATGCCCAGGTTGCCCAGCATGGCGAGGGCTGTGTCCTTCAAGGCCAATTCCATCAATTGACCTTTGCCCGTCTTTCGGCGGTGGCGATCAGCCGCAATAATGGCCATGGCGGCCTGCTGGCCCGTAATACAGTCCCACGCGGGCAAAGCGTGGCCGACAGGTTCGCTCGACCCTTCAGGCCCGGTCGCCATGGGAAAGCCGACGGCGGGATTGACCGTATAATCAACTTGCGGCCCCCCGTGGCGATCCCCCAGCACCGCCATCATGATTAGGTCTTCGCGGTGCTGCTTCAACCCCTCATAGGACATCCAGCCGCGCAGCCGCAGATTGGTCAGAAAAATGCCCGCATCCTCGCCGGGCCGACAAATGAGCCGGGTTAAGATCTCGCGGCCCTGTGACGTCGTCATATCCACCGCGAGGCTGCGCTTGCCCTTGTTTAAGCCCGCCCAAAAAAGGCTTTTCCCAGACTTGGTGACGGGCCAACGCTCGGCATCGAGACCACCTTGTAAGCGGTCAAAGCGAATTACATCCGCCCCCATTTGCGCCAAAGTCATGCCGGCCAAGGGGGCAGCCACAAAGGCTGAGCCCTCTACCACGCGCATACCGTCTAAAATTCTGTTCATCTTGTTTCCCCCGCCAACCCTGGTGCTAGCTGCCATGGGTGGGCTTTCTGTATGCGTTGCTTGCCGTCAGGCCCAAGTCATCTGGGCCTCCATGGTCACGTTGTTGTCGCCATTGGCGGCATAGATACTGGTGCTTGTTGCGTCAGAGGTGGCCCCATTGACGGTTAAGCTGTCGAAGTCGAACAAGGGGCGGATACCCTTGAACCGAAACGCCTGTGGCTTGCGGTCTGGCTGTTCCAAACAGCCATAGTGGAAGGCCAAAATGGCTTGCAGCGGCCCATGGACGACAAGCCCCGGATAATTTTCGACCCCCATCGCATAGTCGCGATCATAATGGATGCGGTGGCCGTTAAAGGTCAGGGCTGAAAAGCGAAATAATAGGACGGGGTCCAATGCGACCGCGTGCTGCCAGGTGCAGGGCGGTAAAGCCACCGGTTCAGGTGGCGTAAACACGGCGGGAATGTCCATATAGACAATGTCTTGCTCTTCCTCATAGGCCAGATTGGACCCAACATGGATGTTGTGGCCGACGGTGACGAAGAACATGGTGCCAGCACGGCCCTGCTTTTCGCTAATCTTCAAAATGGTGGAGGTTTTGGTGGCGCGCTCACCCACGCGCAAATCCTGATGAAAGCGGCAACGACTGCCCGCCCACATGCGACGCGCTAGCGTGATGGGCGGCAGAAAACCACCGCGCTTAGGATGGCCATCTGGGCCGATTTGGTGGCTGGGCGCGCGGGGCAGGAAGTAAAGCCAGTTCCATATCGGCGGCAGGACCGCGCCGTCTTTAGCAAAGTCTCCGGGATTGAGGTTCAAAGTTGCCGCCAAGCCCTGCGCCGGGCCTGCGGCGAGGGTTTCTTCCAGCGTTTCCTGTCGTCCCAGCCAGTTTGAAATGGGTTCCTGTGTCATCACCGCACCCCGATTGGAAAGCTGTTCCAATAAGAAGGGGCAGCCATCATGGATCAGAGATCATGGCCTTGACCCTGGCACAAGGTAAATCGGAACCCTCCGCCGCTTGCTGATCGCTGTGCGCACGCGCCAAAAGCGCAAATTTCAGTGCTTTTTGCTCATTTTTGGCTGGTTTTGCCAAGGTTTTGCGCATGTCTACTTGGGCTGGGGCGCTTGCCTTTAAGGCCTCGTGTGCCGCTTATCCGTCTGTCTCGGCTCAGCATTTTTGGGGTGCAAGTCTTTTTGAAGAAAGTAATGCCCTGTGATTGGGCGGCAGAAGCCCCCTAAATTGTGCGGCGCACATGACGCGAGGAAAGCGCTTTCAGATGTTTACGCCTTGGCCGCACAATGAACGAAAAAGCCCCTCTCCCGATTGGAAGAGGGGCTAACTCATTACCAGATGCGGACCCGGTTTTCGGGTGCAACATAGAGCCTATTGCCCGGCCGCACATTAAAGGCCTGATACCACGCATCCACGTTCTGGACCGTACCATTGACCCGGAATTCCGCCGGGGAGTGCGGGTCAGACTGGATTTGATTGCGCAAAGACTCATCGCGCTGTGTTTCACGCCAGACTTGGCTCCACGATAGGAAGAAGCGTTGATCGCCTGTAAATCCATCAATCACAGGGGCCGAGCGGCCTTTCAACGACAATTTATAGGCCGTGAGACCAACAACAACGCCGCAATGATCGCCAATATTCTCCCCTAGACAAAGCTCGCCATTCAGTTTCACCCCGGGCAAGGGCTCAAAGCTGGAATATTGTGCGACCATTTTTGCGCCGAGCTTGTTAAAGGCCTCAACATCGGCAGGGGTCCACCAATCGCGCAAGACGCCCTTTTCATCATATTTGGCCCCTTGGTCGTCAAAGCCATGGCCCATTTCATGACCAATCACCCCGCCGATAGCCCCGTAATTGACAGCTGGGTCGGCAAATTCGTCAAAGAAAGGTGGCTGCAAAATAGCTGCCGGGAAGACGATCTCGTTGAACACCGGATTATAATAAGCGTTGACCGTCTGGGGTGTCATAAACCAACGCCGTTTGTCGGTTTTGCGCCCAAGGTCTTCGACATCGCGTTTGACGTCAAATGCCCGCGCGCGACGGTCATTGCCAAAAGCATCGCCTGCTTTGATCTCGAGCGCCCCATAGTCGCGCCATTGATCCGGATAGCCGATCTTGGGGTTAAAGGTCGTCAGCTTACGCTTGGCCTTCGCTTTGGTTGCAGCTGTCATCCAGGTCAGCCCGTCAATGCGCACATGGAAGGCTTTACGCAGGTTCTCGACCAGTACTTGCATTTTTGCTTTCGCAGTCGGGGTGAAATGCTTAGCGACATAAAGTTGACCAATGGCCTCGCCCAACGCGCCATCAAGGGCCTGGGTCGCCCGCTTCCAGCGTTCGCGCTGCTGAGGCTGGCCATTCAACGTCCGGCCATAGAAATCAAAGCGCTCGTCATAAATGGCTTGGGGCAATACGCCAGAGCTGGCGGCAATTACATGATAGGTCAGATAGGTCTGCCAGTGTTCAACCGAAGTTGCCCGGAACAATTTGGCTAAGGGTCCGATCGCGGTGATTTCGTTCACAATCAGTTCTTTAACGCCACTAAACCCGTTGGCCTTAAAGCCAGCAGCCCATGGGAATTCAGGTGCCAACTCTTCAAGTTGGGCATAGGTCCGCAGATTATAGATTTTTGTGCTGTCGCGCCGGTCGGTAATGTCCCAATGGAGTTTCGCGATCTCGGTTTCAAGCGCCAGGATCTGCTTGCCCTTTTCGACACCGTCACTCTGACCCGCTAAAGTCATCAAGCGTCCGATGTGGGCGGGATATTTCTCGCGCAATTCAGCAAAGCGCTTGTCGTCGCTGAGATAATATTCGCGCTCGGGCATGCCGAGGCCACTGTGCGACACAAAGACCAGATAGCGGTCAGGATTGCCGTCATCCAAGGTCACGCCCCAGCCTAGCGGGCTTTGGGTCGGAATTTCAGGGGTGCCCATGATGGCTGCGATATCTTCATGCGTTTTGGCCGCGGCAATCCGGTCTAATTCGGGCTGCATGGGGGCAAGGCCTTTGGCATTGATCGTGTCCATATCCATATAGGCGCGATAAAAGTCGCCAAGTTTTTGCTCGA
This sequence comes from Aquidulcibacter sp., assembly GCF_020253525.1. Lineage (GTDB taxonomy): Bacteria > Pseudomonadota > Alphaproteobacteria > Caulobacterales > Aquidulcibacteraceae > Aquidulcibacter. The sequence goes on along the minus strand of NZ_JADCBK010000079.1, from coordinate 7,914 downwards.
TTGAGCCGGGTGCGGCCTTTTGGGCCGCAACCTCATCAATGATCGCGCGCACATCAGCTTCGGCTTGGGCTGCAAGGGCATCAAATGCGCCCCACCGTGAGCGGTCTGCCGGCATGGGGTTGTTTTTCATCCATGTGCCGCCGCCATGGCGCCAGAAGTCATCGCCGGGTTGGATCGAAAGGTCGCGGCCAGCCTTATCAAAACCGAAACTGCCGAACTTCGGCTTGCCTTGTGCGGCCCAAGCGGGGCCTGCAACGCCAACTTGGCTTGCAAGGGCAAAGCCTAAACCACTGCACCCTGTGCCCAAAAACGCGCGTCTATTCATGGATACTCCCTCCCTCGCTGGTCGCCCCATGGACCTTAACGCCTTAAGTCTTCTGCCTCTTGGGAAACCTTGTCGAATTAACTTGCAGCAAGGTTTGCCAAGCAAGTCCCTTTGAGCAACGATAGAGTGAAGCCATCATCCAAAGAAGCCAAGGGAGGTTAGCTATGACCCAGACGATAGGACCAGCCGATGTTGCCGTGATTACCGGGGGTGCCTCGGGCATTGGTTTGGCTTTGGGCCAAGCCCTCGCGGCAAAGGGGGCCGCCGTCCTATTGGCCGATATTGAAGGACCAAAGGCTGAAGCTGCCGCCCAAGCGATCCGCGATCAAGGTGGGGCTGCCCTTGGCTGTTTCGTCGATGTCGCCGATCCCGCCTCCAACCAAGCCTTGGCAGAGTTTGCTTTTGAGCGCTTTGGCCGGGTGACTTTGGTGTTTTTGAACGCGGGCATTGGCGCGGGTGGATCGATCCATAAAGCGTCACGGGCCAATATTGAATGGACGTTTGCGGTCAATCTGATGGGCACAATTGATGGTGTACGTGCCTTTGCGCCGCGCTTGCTGGAACAAGACATCCCGTCGCGTTTGGTGATTACCGCGTCTGAGCATGGCTTGGGCCTGCCGATCCGGGGCGGGCAGGCCACGCCCTATACAGCCTCCAAGCACGCGCTGGTGGGCCTGTGTGAGGCCATGGCGCGCGACTATGCGGGCACGCCTTTATCGGTATCGGTCCTGTGCCCAGGATTGGTCGCGTCTGAAATCTGGAATGGGTTTCGTAATCGGCATGAGAAGTTTGGTGGGCCACGCCACTTGGATGCAGCCTTTGGGCAGGAGAACCGCATGGGCCTTCCAGCCATCACCGCTGCAGAGCGTATCTTGCGCGGCATCGAGGCCGATGAATTCTTCCTCTTCACCCATGGCCGCGACATTGCCGAAGTGGCAAGGCCGCGGGCCGAGGCGATAGAAGGGGCCTTGGCGCGCTTTTGGGCGCGCGAAGGCGAGGAGGCTTAAGGTGATTTGACCCGTTCAGGCTTTGTGGGCCTGAACGGGCCTGAGTAAGTCGCTTACGAGCGACCGCGACGGGGCACGAAGGTGCTGTCCCCACCGCGACCGACATTGGCCCCACCCCGTGCGCCAGAACGGCCAAGGCTGACGGGCTTGCCGCCAAAGCTCTTCTTGCCAGCGGCGGGCTTGGATGACTTGCGATCATCGCTGCGGCCTTCAATGCGGGCTTCGCCCCGGGGGACAGGGCCCTTGCGTGGCGCGAAATCGCGTTGGCCTTGGCCATTGCGATGACCAAAGGCTTCGCTGCGGGCTTCATAGGCACGTGGACGGTCGCCGGTTGGGCGATCACCACGGGGACGGTCATCACGGGGACGATCATCGCGAGGACGCTCGTTGCGTGGACGGTCTTGGAAGCTACGCTCCTCGCGTGGCTTGCCATGGAATGGCTTGTCAAAGCGTGGGCGCTCTTCGCGCCCAGTGTCAGCTACGGGGCGAACATAAGCTGGACGCTCCGCAGCTTCAGCACCACGGGCGCCAAAGCGGTTTTCCTCGCGCTGTTGTGGGCGGCCTTCATTAAAGACAGAGCCTGTTGCGAAATGGCCCGAGCGGGGACGACGATCCCCATCTTCGCTGCGGTCGCGGTTGGAATATTGCCCGCCACGCGGGCCAGGACGACCGCCCCGACCACCTTCACGGCCACCATCGCGTGCGCCAAATTTGCCATCACGACGGGGATCGTTGCGCGGCTCATACAGCATTTCTTTCGGGCCAGTGCGGCGCAAGACGCCGATCACATCGCCATGCGCATTGGTTGGCGCAGCCAAAGTGTTGGAGGCTTCACCCACGGTTTCGACAAAGATCGCCTCACCATCTTTATCATATTGGACTTCAGCAGGCTTAGGTGCGGCAGGGCGCGGTGCCTTCATCAAATTGGCTGGATCCATTTTGGTGATGGACTTTTTGATCAAGCGCTCAATCTGGCGCAAATTGTCGCGCTCATGGGGTGCGCAGAAGGAGATAGAGATGCCTTCCGCCCCAGCGCGCGCGGTCCGGCCAATGCGGTGGACATAGGCTTCTGGCACGTCTGGCAGATCGAAGTTGAACACATGGGTCACGCCATCGACGTCAATGCCGCGCGCGGCTACATCGGTACAGACGAGCAAGCGGGTGTGGCCCTTGCGGAACCGCTCCAGCGCATGTTCACGCGCATTCTGGCTCTTATTGCCATGCACGGCATCAACCGACATGCCTTGTTGTTCCAGCTTGTCGAGAACCTTCTCCGCCCCATGCTTGGTGCGTACAAAGATCATGGCGCGCTTTACTTCGGGCTCATGACAGATGGATTCCAGCAATTGCTGCTTGTTCACTTGGCTGGTCATGATCAAGCGCTGATCGACCCGCTCGGCCGCCGACGACAGAGGGGCGACTTGGATGCGCTTGGGATCGGTCAGCAATTCTTCGGCGAGATGGGCGATTTCTTTCGGCATGGTTGCCGAGAACAGGCTGGTCTGACGGGCCTTTGGAATTTCCCCGACGATCAGGCGGATCGGCTTGATAAAACCCATGTCCAGCATTTGGTCGGCTTCGTCCAAAATCAAATGCTCCACCATGTCGAGGCGGATGGCGCGCTGCTTCATCAAATCGATGAGGCGGCCCGGCGTGGCGATCAGAATATCCACGCCGCGCTCCATCGAGCGGATCTGCTTGCGGATATTGGCCCCGCCATAGACCAAAGCGCCCGACAGGCCAACGAACTTCCCGTAAGTGCGCAGGCTGTCAGCAATCTGGCCAGCCAATTCGCGGGTTGGGCAGAGGATGAGTGCGCGGCAGGCCCGTGCGCCAGCATGAATGCGGCGCTGGCTTAAATGGTGCAACAAAGGCAGTGCAAAGGCAGCCGTCTTGCCCGTACCAGTTTGGGCGAGGCCCAAAATGTCGAGCGATTGCATGGCAGGCGGGATGGCTTGCAACTGGATCGGGGTAGGATGCTCATAGCCTTCGCCTGCAATGGCGTTCAAAATAGGCTCAGCAAAGCCGAAATCGGCAAAAGTAGTCATGGTTTAGTCGTCTTTCACACGTCAAAGCGTGCGGTATCGCCCCCGTCACTTGGGGTGCGCACACGCGTCTGGGACGGACCTGACCGTGAGTTGCTTCTCGTCAGGCGCGCCAAATAGGGCAATCCTTCGCCCGGTGTGGCCTCGCGAAAACAAACACGGCCACGTGCAACGCCCAGACGGCGGAAAGCGATGAAAGAGCCATTGTGGCTCTGATGTGGGACGTGCACTTAAACTCGGGCAGATCGGGGGGGCAAAAGCCCCTCACACCTGACTTAGCTGCCGAGTGCTTCCAGGATCGTTTTCACACAAAGTGCCATTAAAACGAGTGAAGCCAAGGCAAACACCGCAAAGCGCGCAGCTACCAGATTGACGGTCGCTTGCACCAGCGAATGCAGTACACGAAGGCCCACATAGCCCCAAGCGAGCTGAATGGAAAGCCCATCAGCCCAATTTCCCACATGCGCGGTCAAAGCCAGCGCGTAAAACAGGGTCGGTTGCTCGTGCAAATGGTTATAATTATGGGCGACTTGGGCCACTTTCATGGGCAAAACGTCCAAACTACCCGGTTTTGCAGCCCCTTGCGGGTCAATGTTGTGTTTTTGCATAGCTGGTAGTCGGGTGGCATACATCCACACCCACATGACCATGGTCCACGCAATTAGCGCCAAAATTGGTAATAACATGAGAGGCCCTCCCCAGAGCATTATTCTATGGGGAACACTCTAGGACGGGATTGGCGGAGAGGGAAGGCGGGGGGTGCGGAAGAGCTAATTCACCCCCGGTCCCAAATGCTCCCGCAAGAAGGCCTCAAGCTCGGTCAACATTTGCTGGCGGGTTTCGGTTTTGGAAAGCCAATGGTCTTCGCCTTTGAGTTCCACCAGTTTATAGGGCTTGCCCGCTGCCTTTAGCGCACTGGCCATGCCGGCACTTTGCTCAAAGCGCACCACCGTGTCATCGCGCCCATGCATCAACAGGATGGGGGCGCGGACTTGATCGGCCAAGCGTCGCGGTGAGGCGGCCTCCATCGCCGCACGATCATCGGCGCCAATATGTTCAGACCAATAATTGACGGAGCTGGATTTAGAGGAACCGGCATCATCCTTTTCTTGCGCAATCATGCGCGGCAGGTCTGAAACGCCAGCAACCGCGACGACACACCGATATAAGTCCGGGGTCATGGTTGCCCCAGCCAAAGCCGCATAGCCGCCATAGCTGCCGCCCACAATGCAAACCTTTTTGGGGTCGCTCAGGCCTTCCTTCACCGCCCAAGCCACCGCATCCGACACATCATCCTGCATCCTTTTACCCCATTGGCGGCGACCAGCATCCGCATGGGCCTTCCCAAAGCCCGTTGAGCCGCGGAATTGGGGCTGGATCACCACATAGCCACGCGTTGCCATGAATTGGGTCCAATAATCAAAGCGCGGCTCGTCGCGGGCTTCGGGGCCACCATGGGGAAAGATGATGGTCGGCGCATTTTTGATGTCTTGATCCCCCGGTGGCAGGGTCACATAGACAGGAATTTCTGCCCCATCGCGCGCCTTGAATGTTGTGGCTTTGAGGCGGCCCATTGGCACATTTTTGAGGCCTGGATAGGCTTCGCCCAGCCGCATTACTTTAGGCCCGTCTACTTCCAGCAACAGATATTCAGGCGGAGTGGATGGGGTTTGAATTCGCGCAATAATCTTTTTTCGGTCTCGCGAAAAAGAGACGATCGAAATGATCTTTCCTTCAAAAGTTGCTTCCAATGTTGCTTGGGCCGCTTGCAAGTCTTGGCTGATCATTTGATCCATCGGCTCAAAGCCCCCAATCGAAACGCCAACGACAACGTCTGACCAAGGGTCGCGGAATACCGATTCAAGCTCGGTCCCGTCAGCGCGCAGAAAGGTTGCGATTGCCCCTGTCTTGGGGTCGATAGAAAAAAGTTCGCCAAACTCTGATTCAAACGGTTTGGAAAAAATGATCCGCCCTTGCCGTGACAGACCCATCAAATTGATCCCACCTGCTGGGGTATCATCCAACCGCAAAGCTTCCGAGGATTGGTTATTCTCGCCGAGCAAGAATAACTTTGTTGTCTTGCGGTCGGCGTCATGATCGACCCGCGCCAGCGGTGTGCCCGCGCGATCTGTTATCCAGTCAATCGTGTTGGAATTGCCCAAAGCCTTGGTGACGACTTGCACCCCATTGGTCGCGACTTCATAGAGATTGAGCGAGATCATGTTTGAATTATTCACGTCATAGGCCGACATGATCACGCGGTTTGGGGTATCGGGCAGCAAGGAATGCAAATTGACGCCAGAATTATACTCGCGAACCATGCCGCCTGTGGCCAGAAGCGTGCGAATATTGGCGGTTTCAAAATTGAAAGAGAACGTGCGAAAGACTTCAGCTTTGGGCCCAAAGCCCCGAAAGGTGTCGCTGGCCGTAATCAGCACATCGCCGCCATCTTCAAATCGGACGCTGCGCAACTTTTTGTCGCCAACTGTTACACCGACAGTCTTTTTGCTCGGCACATCCAACACCCGTACTTGGGTCTCCCCCGTCGCAGTCGTATAGCCAAAGGCGATGCGGTTCCCATCTGCCGATATGGCCACGCGTGAGATGTTAGGGGATGCTGCAAAAGCTTCTGCCGTGGCGGGCGCTGGTTTGGCAAGGCTTAGGCTTGGAAAAATCCCGGCTAAACAAATGGATCCTGCAACTAAATTCAAAAGCAATTTACGTCTCATACACGCCTCCAATCACACGAGACTGCAACAGCTTTCCCGCTAAGGCAATCCCGTTTGCTGGCACGACCTTAGCGGGGCAGAGCCGTGGTCTGACAGATGGTTAGGGCGCGCGCTTGGGCCAAGCTGGCGCTTGCCAAACCCAGGGGTCAGTCGCATGGTAGGTGAAAATCACTCTCCTGGGGGGCAGCATGCGTTCACTTTTTTTATCGACTATTTTGGCTTGTGTGGCCGTGGGTGCTGTAGGGGCGCAGACCCCGCCTGCTGCCTCGCAAGCCACCTTTATCCATGTCGGTCGCTTGATTGCAGAGCCTGGCACGCCGCCAACCAATGCCAAAACGCTGATTGTCCGCGATGGCAAGATTGAAGCCATTCGTGATGGTTATGTCGCCCCAAGTGCGGGTGCTAAGCTCGTCGATCTTAAGTCCAAAACCGTGCTGCCGGGCCTGATCGACAGCCATGTCCATCTCCTCTCAGAACTCTCTCCGTCCAGCCGTTTGGATACAGTGACCAAGGAGGAAAGCGATCTGGCCTTGGATGGCTTGGTCCATGCGCAGAAAACCCTGCGGGCAGGCTTTACCACCGTGGTTGATTTGGGTGCCGATGGGCACCACACGATTTTTGCATTGCGCGACCAATTTGCCTCGGGTCGCTTGCTCGGCCCCCGTATTCTGGCTGCTGGGGCTGCCATCAGCCCAACCGGCGGGCATGGCGATGTGCATGGGTTCCGTGAAGATATCATGCATGTGATGGGTCCTGAAAGCGTGTGTAATGGCGTCGATGATTGCCGGCGCGCCGTGCGTGAACAGGTCAAGGCTGGTGCCAATATCATCAAGGTTACGGCAACTGGCGGCGTGTTGAGCAATACGGCCAGCGGCCTCAGCCAACAATTTTTCGATGATGAACTCAAAGCCATTGCCGATACGGCGCACCTCTTGGGCAAGACCGCCACCGCTCACGCCCATGGCAAAGGCGGCATTGAAGCGGCCTTACGGGCAGGCTTTGATAGTATTGAACATTCCAGCTATGCCGACGCAGAGACCTTTGCCCTTTACAAGGCCAAAAATGCCTGTGTGGTGCCGACCTTGCTGGCGGGTACAACCGTTACCGAAATGGCCAAGGCCGGCGGTACCTTGACGGGCGCGCAAGCGGCCAAGGCTTTGACGGTGGGTCCGCTTATGGTCAATATGCTGAGCCGCGCGCGTGAAGCAGGCGTCTGCGTTGTGTTTGGCACCGATAGCGGCGTCTCGCGTCATGGCGATAATGCGCGTGAGTTTGAACTCATGGTGCAAGCAGGCTTTACCCCGGCTGAAGCCTTGCGCAGCGCAACGGTGGGCGGCGCGGCTCATCTTGGCCTGTCCGATCAAATCGGCACCTTGGCTCCGGGCAAAGCCGCCGACCTTGTCGCCGTTACTGGCGATCCTCTGACGGACATCTCCCTCATGCGCAAAATCGATTTTGTTATGGTCGGCGGCCGCATCGCCAAGGAATAGGGCCATCCCTGCGTCAGACGGCATCATTTCCGATGACGCAGCTCCCTTGCTGAAAACGCGCTGAGGTCCCCGCTCGCAGCTGATCCTTCGGCGGGGGTGACGTTTTTTTGGATTTCTTTTTATCTAGACGCGGTTTGGTGATCCTTCCGGCCCACCAAACCGCAAACGAAATTGTTCTTGCGACCTCTGGGTAGTCAAGTGTCCGTTTTCTTCGAAAACGGATCGCTTGCGACGCAGCTAAGCTGCGCACTTGACGACCCAGATGTCGCGCTCATGCTTGATGATCCATTTTGGTGAAACAAGGTTTCCACCAAAATG
>NZ_JADCBK010000078.1 GCF_020253525.1 Aquidulcibacter sp. | reverse complement strand
GAAAACGGACACTTGACTACCCAGAGGTCGCAGAAACAATTTCGTTTGCGGTTTGGTGGGCCGGAAGGATCACCAAACCGCTTCCAAATAAAAACTATCCAAAACAATGTCATCCCCGCCGGAACGAAGTGGAGAGCGGGGACCCCATGGGGCTTCACCGCGTTTGCGGCGCAAAATCTGGGACTTGGCTGTCCCGTTCGGGATGATATCCCACTTAATCACTCTGCAGCACCAAATCCCACCGCGGCTGCGCCGTTTAGGTGCGCAGAAAAGCCACGAGGGCATCGCGGAAGGCGGGTTCGGCGACGGCGCTTAAGTGATTGCCGGGGACTAATTTGTAGCTGCCATTGCCGAGTGCGGCTGCCAAAGCGACCGGGTCGCCGTTGTCACGATCCTGATCGCCATTGACCACCAGCACCGGCGTTTTGATCTTGGCCAATTGCTCTACCGATGTGGATACTTGCGTGGAAAGGACGCCCAAGGCTGCCTCCGGGCTCATGCCGCGTTGTTTAAGGATGTTTTGAATAAAGGCGCCGGCACGCGGATCTTGGGCATTGGCCCCATTGCGGATGCCGTCCTCAAAATAATCCTTCCGTGTACCGACGGTCGTGATGCCCGCTTCTCCCATGCCGCCCAGAAAGACCTTGGTTGGGCCGGTATGGCCGCGTGCAAGGAGGCGCACCGCCGTGCGTGCGCCTAAGGAATAGCCGACGAGATCAAAATCTGTGATCCCCAATTGGGCCAACAGCACTTCTTGATCTTTGGGGAGCGCGTCCTTGGGATAGGCGGCTGGGTCCGTCGGCGCATCGGATTGGCCGTGGCCGCGTAAGTCCGGAAGAAGGATGCGGCGCCCCGTTGTCGCCATCGCGGCGGCGAGGCCCGGCTCGATCCAGTTCAAATGCGCACTAGCCAAAAAGCCATGCAAAACAAGTGTGGGTCGACCATTGGGCGAACCCGTCTCAGTCCAAGCTAGATTTAAGCCGTCAAACGTCTTGAAGCGCGCGGTTCTGTAGTCCATGTCCGTTTGATGACCTCACCTCTGCCGCCCCCATTCATTTTCGTCGAAGGCGTTCGCAATTTTCGCGACTTTGGTACCTATCCAACCCAATCCGGCCAGACAGTGCAAGCAGGAAAGCTCTTCCGCTCTGCCAATTATGCGCAAGTGACCGATGCAGGCCGGGAAAGGTTTCGCGAGACCGGGATCAAAGTCGTGGTTGATTTGCGCCGTGGTCATGAGCGCCAACAACAGCCAAGCCAATTAGATGGACTTCCCGTTGAGATTCTCGGGTCCAATCTAGGCGATGGGGATGGGCTGACTTTGCCGCCGCATCTGCAATTCATCCGCGACACCGATTTGACGCAACAGGCCACCCACGATCATATGCTGTCCTCCTATCGCCGCATCCCCTGGGAGCCCCAGCATCTGAGCCTGTTTGGTGAGACCTTTGACCGTTTGGCGGAAGGGAAAGGCCCGGTTGTTATTCATTGTGCGGCGGGCAAAGACCGAACGGGCATTTTGTGCGGCTTGATCCTCTATGCCTTGGGGGTCGATTTAGAGCGGATTGAGCACGATTATCTGTTGACCAATCATGTCGCCCATGACCCCAATCTATTGGCGAATTATGCCAGAATGATGGGCGAACAGTTTGAAAAGCAAATCGACCCAGAGGCCCTTATGCCCATGGTTGGCGTCCATCAGGACTTCTTGGCCGAAGCCTGGGCCGAGATGGGGCGGCGCGATGGCGGGTTGGATGGATATCTCGAACGCTTAGGGGTGGATGCCGCCAAAAAGCGGGCTTTGGCGGATTATTTGCTGACACGCTGATGGGTTGGTTGATTGCACGCGTGAAAAGTGTGGTTACAGTCTGGCTATGAGCTGGAAACCTGAGATCGAACACTTGCGTGCCCGCGAGGCACTGGCTGAACAAATGGGCGGGGAAGAGCGCGTTGCGCGTCAATTGGCGCAAGGCAAGTCGACCGCCCGAGCCCGGGTAGATGCCCTGTTAGACCCCGGCAGTTTCCACGAGATCGGCAAGATTGCAGGCGTGGCGGAGTATCATCCAGACGGCTCGCTCAAAAGCTATTTGCCGTCCAATATGGTGACCGGCCGTGGACGGATTGATGGACGCCCGGTTGGTGTGATCGCCGATGACTTCACCGTCCGTGGCGGGGCGGCAGATGCGGCCATCTGGCAAAAAATGGTGCAGGCGGAAAAGTTTGCGGGTGAATATCGCATGCCGCTGATCCGCATGGTCGATGGGACGGGCGGCGGCGGCAGTGTGAAAATGCTGGAGAAGGACCCCCGCACCTATATTCCAGAGACGCCGGGCTGGGAAGTTGTCGTTGCCAATATGGGCCAGATTCCAGTTGTGTCTCTCGCCCTAGGCCCGTGCGCGGGACTGGGTGCAGGCCGGGTGGCGGCGAGCCATTATTCGGTGATGGTCAAGGGCCTCAGCCAGGTCTTTGTGGCAGGCCCACCTGTCGCGCGGGCCATTGGCGAGGACATTGACAAGGAAGGCTTAGGCGGTTGGGAAATACAGGCCCGCAATGGCGTGGTGGATGAAGCGGTCGATAGCGAAGCCGAGGCCATGGCCTATGCGCGGCGCTTCCTGTCTTATTTGCCGGGCTCGGTTGATGATTTACCGGCCCGGGCTCCCAGTCTGGACCCGACGGATCGCAAAGAGGAATTTCTTCTCTCCATCGTGCCGCGCGACCGCGTAACGCCCTATAAGAGCCGCAAGATTGTTGAGGCTTGTGTCGATGCCGGCACTTTCTTCGAGATGGGCAAAGCTTGGGGGCGGTCGATTATCACAGGCCTTGCCCGGATTGACGGCTGGCCCGTCGCCATTATGGCAGGCGACCCCTATGTGTTGGATGGGGCGTGGACGGCAGATGCCGCCCGCAAGATTGAGCGCTTTGTTGACCTCGCCAATACGTTTCATTTGCCCATCGTTCATTTCGTCGACTGTCCGGGCTTTGCGGTGGGGCGCAAGCATGAGCAGGCGGGCGTGACCCGCGCTGGCATTCGGGCGATGAGCGCCATTTATCAAGCGCGCGTGCCCTTTTGTGCGGTCGTGATGCGTAAAGCCTATGGGCTGGCAGGCTCTGCCATGTTCAACCCCTCGCGCGCCAAGGCCCGCTTCTGTTGGCCATCGGGTGACTGGGGCAGCTTGCCCATGGATGGCGGGGTAGAGGCTGCTTTCCGGCGTGAGCTAGAGGCCCATCCAGACCCCGCCGCCCGCTTGGCCGAGATCAAGGCCTGGATGGAAGGCTTGCGCAGCCCATTCCGAACCGCGGAAAGCTTCTATGCCGAAGAAATTATCGACCCGCGCGATACCCGCCCGCTTCTGTGTGAATGGGCAGGGCTTGCCCGCCGCGTCTTGCAAACCGGGCCAGTCAGCACCGCGATGCGGCCCTGAGACAAATGTGTGGATGAGAGAGTTTGGGATTGGAAGTGGCAAGCCGCTGGCCTAAGATCAGAAGATGACACATCCTGTAGGTCCCGATTCCCGCGTCACCCTTGTTGACGGCTCTGGTTATATTTTCCGCGCCTTCCATGGCCTGCCGCCTTTGACGCGTAAGAGCGATGGCGCGCCGATTGGGGCGGTGTCGGGCTTTTGCAACATGATCTTCAAACTGTTGGCCGATGAGAAGGATGGCGACCAGCCAACCCATTTGGCGGTGATCTTTGATGCGTCTGGCCCGACCTTTCGCAACGATATCTACCCCGCGTACAAAGCTAATCGGCCGCCTGCCCCCGAAGATCTGGTTCCGCAATTTCCGATGATCCGGGAAGCCACACGAGCCTTTGGTCTGCCTTCGATTGAATTGCCCGGCTATGAGGCCGATGATTTGATCGCCACCTATGCCAAGCAGGCCGCAGAAAAAGGTGCCAAAGTCCGTATCCTGTCGTCGGATAAGGATTTGATGCAGCTGATTACCGACAAAATTTTTCTCTATGATCCGATGAAGGATCGCCCCATGGGGCCTGAGGCGGTGATGGAGAAATTTGGTGTCGCGCCTGCGCAAGTGATTGATGTGCAATCCTTGGCCGGGGACAGCACCGATAATGTGCCCGGTGCGCCCGGGATTGGCGTGAAGACGGCCGCAGAATTATTGGGCATTTATGGCAATCTGGAAACGCTTCTGGACCGGGCCCATGAGATCAAGCAGCCCAAGCGCCGCGAGACCCTGATCCAATTCCGCGAACAGATTGAAATCTCGAAGCGCCTCGTCACTTTGATGGATGATGTGCCGGTATTGGAACATCTGGAACATTTTGGCGTGCGCGAGCCAGATCCAGCCATTTTGCTCGACTTTTTGCGCAAGATGGAATTGCGGACCTTAACGGGCCGGGTGGAGGCTGGGCTGCGCCGGGATGGCTATGTTGCCGATAAGGCTGAGCACGGCGATACAGCGCCTGCTGGTTTTGCCTCGCCTGCGCCAACGACGATGCCGAGCACGGATGGTACGCCCGCAGGCCAAGCGGTGATCCCGCAGGCGGTCTTTGCGCCGATCGACACCAAGGCCTATGAAACCATTTCCAGCCTTGCCCGCCTCGATGATTGGATTGCCCGTATTCAGAGCCAAGGCTATGTCGCCTTTGATACCGAGACCGCCTCCCTCAACAGCGTCAGTGGGGGTTTGGTCGGTCTTTCGCTGGCGGTTGAGCCTGGCATTGCCTGCTATATCCCGGTTGGTCATCGCGGGGCGGGCGATGTGGGGGTGACGGGCGACCTGTTTGGTGGCGGGCAAGATACGGTCGCGAAACTGCCCGGCCAATTAGAGCTGTCCGATGTTTTGGCCCGCCTGAAGCCCATTTTGGAAGATGATGCGATTTTAAAGATCGGCCAGAATCTGAAATATGATGTCTCGGTCATGGCCCAGCATGGCATTGCCATCAGCCCGATTGACGACACCATGCTGATGAGCTTTGCCTTAGATGCCGGGCGCAATTCCCATGGCATGGATGATTTGTCGCTCCGCCTTTTGGCGCACCAGCCCATCGCCTTCAAAGATGTTTGCGGCACGGGCAAGTCTCAGATCAGCTTTGACCAAGTGCCGCTCGACCGCGCCACCGCCTATGCTGCCGAAGATGCGGACGTGACCTTACGCCTGTGGCACATTTTAAAACCGCGCTTGGTGCAAGAGCGTTCAACCACTGTCTATGAAACGCTGGAGCGGCCTTTGGTGCCGGTGATTGCGGGGATGGAGCAGGCCGGCGTGAAAGTGGATGTGGCCGAGCTGTCGCGTCTTTCGCTTGATTTTGCCCAACGCATGATTGGCCTTGAAGCCCAAGCCCATGAGCAAGCCGGTGAGGTATTCAATTTGGGCAGCCCGAAGCAATTGGGAGACATTTTGTTTGGCAAAATGGCTTTGCCCGGCGGCAAGAAGACGGCAACAGGGCAATGGGCCACTGGCGCTGATGCGCTGGAAGATCTGGCGGCTCAAGGCCATGAATTACCGCGGACTTTGGTGGATTGGCGGACCTTGGCCAAGCTGAAAAGTACGTATACAGACAATCTGAAAGACGCGATCGATCCCACCACAGGCCGGGTCCATACTTCCTACAATATGGTGGGTGCGGCGACGGGGCGGCTGTCCTCAACCGATCCCAATTTGCAAAACATCCCCATTCGGACCGAAGAGGGCCGCCGCATCCGTCGCGCCTTTGTGGCAGAGCCTGACCATGTTCTGATCTCAGCCGACTATAGCCAGATTGAGCTGCGCCTCCTTGCCCATGTTGGCGACATTCCCCAGCTGAAGAAGGCCTTTATCGAGGGCTATGACATTCACGCCATGACGGCCTCAGAAATGTTTGGCGTGCCGCTGGAAGGCATGGACCCGATGATCCGCCGCAAAGCCAAGGCGATCAATTTCGGTATCATTTATGGCATTTCCGCCTTTGGTCTCGCGCGTCAATTGTCGATCCCACAAGGTGAGGCACGCGATTATATCGCAACCTATAAGCAGCGCTTCCCCGGCATACAGGCCTATATGGACCAGATGAAGGCGATGGCGCGGGAAAAGACCTATGTCGAAACCATTTTTGGTCGCCGCTGCTGGGTGCCGGGCATAAATGCCAAAAGCCAAGCCGAACAGGCTTTCGCCGAACGCCAAGCGATCAACGCTCCTCTGCAAGGGGCCGCCGCCGATATCATCAAACGCGCCATGATCCGCTTGCCAAAAGCCCTGAAAAAAGCGGGCTTGCAGGCCCGAATGTTGCTGCAAGTGCATGACGAGCTTGTATTTGAAGCGCCTTCAAGCCAAGCGGATGCGACATGTGCTCTGGTTGCTGAGGTGATGGAGAAGGCTGCCCTTCCGGCGGTGGCCTTGTCTGTGCCTTTGGTGGTAGAGGCACGCGCCGCATTGAATTGGGCTGAGGCCCACTAAACCGATTAGCTCCCGCAGGGATTTGTACCGATGAAATTCACCTTGTCTTGGCTGCAGGATCATTTGGCCACCGACGCCCCTTTGTCTGCTGTGTTGGACGCCATGACGATGGCGGGCCTAGAGGTGGAGCATTGGGAAGATCCAGCTGACAAACTGAAAGCTTTTTCAGTCGCGAAGATCGTCTCGGCTGAGCGCCACCCCAATGCGGACCGCTTGCAAGTGTGCCAAGTGGAAACCTTTGAGGGGATGAAGGAAATTGTCTGCGGCGCACCCAATGCACGGCCCGGCCTGACGACAATTTATGCGCCTTTGGGCACCTATATTCCCGGTAGCGGTATTACCTTAGAGCCGCGTGCGGTGCGTGGTGTGGTCTCCAACGGCATGTTGTGTTCGGCGGCTGAGCTTGAAACCGCCGAAGAGAGTGATGGCATCCTTGAGCTTGATGATGCTCTGGCCGTTGGCACGCCCGCAGCTGCGGCTTTAGGCCTTGCTGACGCGGTGATCGACTTTGAGGTGACGCCGAACCGCCCGGATTGGCTAGGCGTTGTAGGTATCGCGCGGGAATTGGCCGCAGCCGGCCTTGGCCAACTGAAAGATCATTCAGTTAAGCCAGTGGCTGGCAGCTTCCCCTGTCCGGTCACCGTGACGATTGACGCGCCTGAGGCATGCCCTGCTTTCGCGGGCCGCTTGATTAAGGGTGTGAAAAACGGGCCCAGCCCGAAATGGTTGGCCGATCGCTTGCGCGCCATTGGCCTGCGCCCGATCAATATTCTGGTCGATATCACTAATTTCATCTCTTACGACCGTGCCCGCCCGCTTCACGTCTATGATGCGGCTAAGCTGACCGGTGGGATCGTGGCGCGCTTGGGCAAAACTGGCGAAAGCTTTGTGGCGCTGGATGGCAAGAGCTATGAATTGACCCCCGCCATGTGCGTGATTGCCGACGCCTCTGGCCCGCTCGGCTTAGGGGGGATCATGGGCGGCGTGTCGTCGGGTTGCTCTGAAGAGACCGTCGATGTCTTTGTCGAAAGTGCTTTGTTCGCGCCTCTGACCATCGCTCAAACCGCGCGCGCCCTGGGCATCCAATCCGACGCCAAATACCGCTTTGAGCGGGGTGTCGATTCCGGTTTCATGGTGGATGGGCTAGAGCTTGCCACCGCAATGATCCTGGAGCTCTGCGGCGGCACTGCCTCAGATGTCATTATTGCCGGGGAAGTTCCTGCGGCCCCAGAAGCCGTGCCATTTGCGACCAAGGAAGTGCATCGCTTGACGGGCTTAGACCTCAGCGATGGGGAAATTGACACCATCCTGACCGCTTTGGGCTTTTTGCCGGAAGTGACCGGGGCGGGGACCCGCAAAGTTGGCGTGCCCAGTTGGCGACGCGATGTCGCAGGGGCTGCCGATCTGGTAGAAGATATTGCGCGCATCGCAGGGTTTGACCGTCTGCCCACTGCGAAATTGCCAGAGCGCAAAGGCCGGAAAGAGCCCTTGCTGACCGCGGCGCAAAACCGGGTTCGTTTGGGCCGTCGCAGCCTCGCTGCCCGCGGCTGGATGGAAGCGGTGACCTGGAGCTTTGCCAGCCGCGCGACATGTGAATTATTTGGCGCTGCCCAAGGCGGCGGGGCATTGGTTCTGGCCAACCCCATCGCCTCAGACCTTGATTGCATGCGACCCAGCGCTTTGATCCATCTACTATTGGCGGCCCAACGCAATGCCGACCGCGGCTTTGGCGACCTCGCTTTGTTTGAAGCAGGCCCGATCTATAAGGGCGACGGGCCAAAAGATCAGGAGATGGTTATTGCGGGCGTTACGCGCGGGGCCATTCGTCACTGGAGTGGGACCGAGAAGCCAGACGTCTTTACAGTAAAGGCCGATGTCTTGGCCATGTTGGATGCCATGGGCGCATCGACTGGCGGCATGCAAACGGTTCAGGGCGCACGGGCGTGGTGGCATCCCGGCCGCTCGGGCACGTTTAAGCTGGGGCCTAAGACAATTCTGGCCGAGTTTGGCGAGCTTCACCCCCGCGTCCTCAAGGAATTGGGTGTTGATGGCCCGGTCTATGGGTTTGAGCTGTTCTTAGACGCCTTACCACCCGCCAAAGTGAAGGCTGGCAAGACCAAGGCCAAGCTGGATGCTTCCGCCTTCATGCCATTGACGCGCGACTTTGCCTTCCTCGCCAAAGCTGATCTGCCGGCAGGGGATTTGATCCGCGCTGTCGCCCAAGTTGATAAGGCTCTGATTTCAGATGTTAGTCTGTTTGACCGCTATCAAGGTCAAGGTGTGGCGGAGGGGGAAGTCTCGCTCGCGCTGCAAGTCAGTCTGCAACCGCGTGATCGCACCCTGACCGATGCAGAGATCGAAGCCGTCAGCACAAAGATTATCGCAGCCGCCGCAAAATTAGGTGCACGGCTGCGCTAATTTCATCGTTCCGATCCGGGCAATACCCACTAGCGGACGCTAGGCGGGTCGGACTTGGGATATTCATACAGCACGATCACATTGCCATCCCAGTCGAGGAAGCCTTGCTCGGTCCCGTCGCCCTGACCAACCGAAGCGAGGACTCGCGGTCCAAACACGGTCAGGCCCATCGCCTTGGCCTTGCTGATAATCTCTGCCAAACGGCCATTGGCATTAATGACGGCACCAGTCGTGCGAATACCTGTTTTGGCCGGTAGCGGCACACCTTTGACCTCCAACAAGGCCATGGTGCGCACCTGTGTCGGCCCGGCGCTTAAGGTGCAAAAGCGCATTTGGGCTTCGGCGGGAATATTAAACACTTCGCGCGAATAAGAGTTCGGTCCAGACGTGGTAATCGCGCCAGCCTGAAGGCCCAAAACATCGCGCCATAAAGTCAAGGCCCGTTCCATGTCGGTAACGACATAGAGTTGCCGCTTGTAATAAGAGCCTGCATAGGGCGCTTCGGCGGCTGGGGCCGTGGTGCCAGATTGGCCGAGTGCGGGAGCCGCCGAAAATGCCGACAGAGCCAGTAAAACACCAGCCAAACCAAATTTTACCTGTCGACCCATTGTTTGAACTCCCCCTGCTGGCCCGCACAAAGTCATGCCGCGGCGCGGTTTCGAATTGACGTCAGCTTATATCAGGTTAAATGTCCGGACAAATGAAAACGTTTCGCTCACTCCTCTTTGTTCCGGGTTCCCGGCCAGACCGTTTTGAAAAGGCGCTGGCGGCGGGTGCCGATTCCATTTGTATCGACCTTGAAGACGCCGTGCCGCCACAAGATAAGGCCGCTGCCCGTGCCGGGGTGATTGCTTGGCTAGAAGCCAATGCAGAAGCCTATCCAGCCTGTGCGATTGGCGTGCGGATGAATGGCCTCGACACATTGGATGGCCTTAAAGACATCATCGCCTTTAGCGAGACGACCGCGCGGCCCGACTTTTTGATGGTGCCGAAGGCCGCTTTGGGCTCTGACCTTGCGAATTTGCGCCACTTGCTCGATCTGCGCGGGCAAGCCCGGAAGCAGGTCGCGCTATGGGCTGTGGTTGAATCGGTTGTAGGCCTGAAACATGCCGCCGATATCGCAGGAATGTGCGGCTCGACCGGTGGGGTGTTGTTTGGGGGTGCGGACTATTCGCTCGCCATTGGCACCGGAATGGACTGGGAAGCGCTGTTTCATGCCCGATCAACACTGGCCACAGAAGCACGCGTTATCAACGGAAGCTTGATGGATGTGCCCTATTTGAACGTGAAGGACGAAGCGGGCTTGCGTGCGGAATGCGTGCGCGTGAAGGCATTGGGTTTTGACGGCAAGGCCTGTATCCACCCCAGCCAAGTTGCCATCGTCAATGAAGTCTTCTCCCCCTCTGAGGCGGAGCTGGACTGGGCCAAGCGCGTGATTGAAGCGGGCAAGTCCCAAGATAGCCGCGCCATTTTGCTCGATGGAAAACTCCTCGACATCCCCGTTTATCTGCGCGCTGAGCGTATTTTGTCCAAAGCAGGAATTGAGTTCTAACCATGGTTCGAAACGTGAAAGAAGTTGGCCCCCAGCGCTACCGCGAGACCTTTGGTCGTTATTTCGAGGACTTTGTGGTCGGCGATGTCTATGAGCACCGCCCGGGGAAAACCATCACCGAATATGACAATCACATGTTCACCCTGATGACCATGAACACCCATCCCATGCATTTTGATGCCCAGTTTGCCGCGGCCAGTGAGTTCAAAAAGAACCTCGTTGTATCGCCCTATACGCTGGCGCTGTGCATTGGCATGAGCGTGACCGACACCAGCCAAAAGGCCATTGCTAATCTGGGCATGGACGAAGTGAAGTTCACCGCACCCGTCTTTGCTGGCGACACGCTTTATTCGGAGAGCGAAGTGCTGGCCAAGCGCGAAAGCGCCTCGCGCCCCGGACAAGGCATTGTGACCATCGTCACCAAGGGCTTCAACCAAGATGGCGTCATGGTGTGCACCTTCAAACGCAACATGCTGATCCCCGCCCGCGGCCATGCCGTCGAGGACAAGGTGGGCAATTACTGATCGAAATGTGGATGACGTCAGGCGCTGCCTGCAAAGGAGACCATAATCATGGCAGACGGAAACTTTGGACATATCAGCGAAGCCGATGAGCGCCAGATGCTGGACGCGATCCAGAAATGGATCGAGAAAAAAGTCGCCCCCGTGGCGATGAAGCTGGAGCATGACAATGAATGGCCAGCCGAGCTTGTCCAAGACATGGCAGAGCTTGGGCTGTTTGGCGCGATCATCCATCCCGATTATGGCGGCTTGGGTCTGTCGGCGACCACTTATTCCAAGATCGTCACCATGATCTCGCAAGAATGGATGAGCCTGACGGGTATCTTCAATTCGCACTTGATGATGGCAACTGTGGTTCAGCGCTTTGGTACCGATTATCAAAAGGAATATTGGCTGCCTAAGTTTGCCACCGGCGAAATGCGCGGCGGTCTGGGCCTGACAGAGCCAGATGCCGGGACAGACTTGCAAGGCATCCGCACCGTCGCGCGCCGCCAAGGCGACAAATATATCGTCAATGGCACGAAGACGTGGATCTCCAACGCCATTGAAGGCCATTGCGTGGCCTTGCTGGTCAAGACCGATCCCGATGCTCAACCCCGTTATAAGGGCATGAGCATGCTGATCGTGCCAAAGATTGATCCCGAAACCAAGGTCCCGCTCAAAGGCGTGAAGAATGGCAAGAAGCTCGAAAAGCTCGGCTATAAGGGCATTGATTCTGGCGAGTTCATTTTTGAAGATTATGAAGTCGACGCGAAGAAGAGCTTGGTTGGCGGTGAAGAGGGTAAGGGCTTCATCATGGCCACAGGCGG
>NZ_JADCBK010000077.1 GCF_020253525.1 Aquidulcibacter sp. | reverse complement strand
CCTGCACTTCCATCTGATACCGCGGCAAGAAGGCGTTGGCCTCAAAAGCCATGGACAGGGTGGCAAGGCCTCTGAAGAAGATCTGATTGCCCATCAGGCAGCCATTATCGCAGCCTTTTAGGCCCCCTGTTCGATGGTCTATCGCACCATTGATGCTGCCCTTGTTCTTCAGACGCTGGAAAAACTGCGCCTGCGCATTGGCGAACGCTTCCCTCACGCGGGCCTGGGGAAGGTTTGTGCGGAGCTCGCGGTGTTGGCGGGCGATACCCAAGCTAGGGTAACGGGTCTGGCCAAGCCCATGATTTGGATCCGGATTGGCGTGGGCTTGGTTTTAGCCGCTGGGGCCGGTCTTGCGGCTTATGGCATTCACGCCATCGGCTTTAAATCGGGCGAGGCAGAGATGTTGTCCCTCGTCTCGGGTCTTGAATCCGCGGTCAATCTTTTGCTTGTCGTGGGTGCTGGGGTATTCTCGCTGACCAGCTTAGAGGCGCGCTTGACGCGTCATGCGGCCATGCGCGCTCTCCATGAATTGCGCTCCATCATTCATGTCATCGACATGCACCAATTGACCAAAGACCCCGTTATGTTTGGGGCTGCCCGCACGAAGGCAAGCCCGGATCATAAGCTCTCCCCGTTCGAATTGGTGCGCTATCTCGACTATTGCTCAGAGATGTTGTCGCTTTCGGGCAAGCTTGCCGCACTTTATGCGCAAGACTTTAATGACCCGGACGTGATAGAAGCAGCCTCGGACATTGAGCAATTGGCGACCAATCTGTCGCAAAAAGTTTGGCAGAAAATCACAATCGTCCAAACCAGCAACCCGATCATGAGACCGGCCTGAAACCACCCCCTCAGTCCTCAACCGCCTATTTAGGTAATTGTAACGACAGCTGTGCCATAAAGTCCCGACTGTGGGAGTTGTGATGATGGCGAATTGGGTAAGTCGGGCGCTGGCAGATATTGAAACACAGACGGAAACTGCCTCTGGCGTTGCAGCTCTGCGGGCAGCCATGATGCAGGACGGCGTGATCGGCGAAACCGAAGCCCGCGAACTGATCGCCATTCATCGCGCGGGTAAGCGCCCGTCCGGCGAAGCGGGCTGGGCAGACCTCTTTGTGGAAGCTATGACCGATTACTTCGCGCTCAGCCGCGAAGTCCCCCATTATCGCGAAGACGAACTCAACCCCAATTGGTGTCATGCAATCAAGCGTGCGGTTGACGCTTTGTCGTTTGATGCGCTTGGCGATGTTGAAACCGGTGCCAGCTATCATGAGCGCCTCGCAGCTTTGAGCGTAACAGAGACCGATGCCCAAGTGCTGATTGATGCCTTTGCCGCTGACGGGTTGGTGCTGGACGCCACAGAGCTTCGTGTTCTGACGGCTCTATTTGCCCGCGCCACGGTCTATCCCGCCAACTTGCGAAGCTTTGCGTGGCGGGCGGTACAGGCTAGCGTTTTGGCTGACAAAACCATCCAAGCCCATGAAGTTAAGCTGGTGCGGGCGATCATCATGGGCCCTGCCAGCCTTTCGGGCATCGCAGTGGATCAAGCTGAAGCCGATATGTTGTGCGCCCTCGACCAAGCGGTTTCAGACGCACACAAAGACCCAAGCTGGGCGGTCCTGTTTGCGCAAGGCATTGGCAATCACCTGTTGTTTGCTGGCGGAACGCCCGGACGGGTGGATGGTAAGGAACGCATCTGGCTGAATGAAAAACTCAGCCATGGACCCACGACCGCAACAAAGGCTCTGGAAGCCTTTCTTGCGGCCGAAGTCAGTTCAAACGCCTAAAGCGCTTTAGGCTTAACTGCCGGAATCGGCATCCTCAGCTTCTGGCTGGGCAGCCCCCTTTTTGCCGGGCTTGGGCAAGGCAGGTTCAAAGAAGAAGGTGAGTTGTTCGGCCTGTTCGTTCTCGACATCGACGCGAACAAGGCCACCCTTCTTCAGCTTGCCAAACAGCAATTCGTCCGCCAGCGGCTTCTTAATATGCTCTTGGATCAAGCGGCCTAGCGGACGGGCACCCATGGCGGGATCATAGCCACGGACGGCCAACCACGTGCGGGCAGCATCGGTCAATTCAATCTCAACCTGACGATCGGCCAATTGGGCTTCCAATTGCAAGACGAATTTGTCGACCACATTGGCAACGATTTCTGGCGTCAGCGCCTTGAAGTGAATGACCGCGTCGAGACGATTGCGGAATTCAGGCGTGAACAAACGCTTGATCGCTTCGCTCTCTTCATCATCCTTCTTGCCGCGACCAAAGCCGATGCCATCTTTGGCGGCATCAGAAGCCCCCGCATTTGTGGTCATGATCAGCACCACATTGCGGAAGTCGACCTTTTTGCCATTGGCATCGGTCAAAGAACCATGATCCATGACTTGCAACAGGATGTTGTAGAGGTCTGGGTGGGCCTTTTCGATTTCATCTAAAAGCAAGACGCAATGGGGGTGCTGGTCGATCCCGTCGGTCAACAAGCCGCCTTGATCGAAGCCAACATAGCCTGGAGGGGCACCGATCAAGCGGCTGACCGAGTGGCGTTCCATATATTCGGACATGTCAAAGCGCAGCATCTCTACGCCCATCGTATTGGCCAATTGCTTGGCTGCTTCGGTTTTGCCAACCCCGGTGGGACCTGAGAATAGATAAGAGCCAATGGGCTTATTGGGATCGCGCAGGCCTGCCCGGGCGAGCTTAATGGAGGCTGCCAAAGCCGTCAGCGCATTATCTTGACCAAACACGACCCGACGCAAATCGGTTTCCAAGGTACGCAACGCTTCGGTGTCGGACTTGGTGACAGACTTGGAAGGGATACGGGCGATCTTGGCAACAACAGCCTCAATCTCTTTGACGCCAATTGTCTTTTTGCGCTTGCTTTCAGGCAAGAGCATTTGGCTAGCCCCAGTCTCATCGATCACATCGATGGCTTTATCGGGCAGCTTGCGGTCGCCAATATATTTGGCCGATAGTTCAACCGCCGCCTTAATGGCTTCGGCCGTAAAGCGAACCTTGTGGTGTTCTTCATAGGCTGATTTCAGGCCCAAAAGGATTTTCACCGTGTCGGGGATAGAGGGCTCGACCACATCAATCTTTTGGAAGCGCCGCACCAACGCGCGATCCTTCTCAAAATGCTGGCGATATTCCTTATAGGTCGTCGAACCCATGCACCGCATGGTGCCAGATTGAAGGGCGGGCTTAAGCAGGTTCGACGCATCCATCGCCCCGCCGCTGGTGGCCCCTGCGCCGATCACCGTATGGATTTCATCGATAAAGAGGATGGCATTGGGATGGGCTTCAAGTTCCTTGACCACTTGCTTCAGGCGTTCTTCAAAGTCACCGCGATAGCGTGTGCCCGCCAAAAGCGCGCCCATATCGAGCGAGAAAATCGTCGATTCAGACAAAATGTCTGGCACATCGCCTTCCACGATACGACGCGCCAAACCTTCGGCGATTGCGGTTTTGCCAACACCTGGATCACCCACCAAAAGCGGATTATTCTTCTGACGGCGGCACAGGATTTGGATCGCACGCTCCACTTCATCGACACGGCCAATCAAAGGATCAACCCGACCCTTACGCGACTTTTCATTCAAGTCGACGCAATAGGTGGCCAAGGCTTCACCCGTGCTGGGCTTTTCCTTCGACGTCGCGCTTTCTTCTTGCCGCTCTTCTGAAGCGCCTTTGACGCGCTTCTGCTCTGTCATGCCAGGACGTTTGGCGACGCCATGGGAGATGAAATTGACCGCGTCATAGCGGGTCATGTCTTGTTCTTGCAGGAAGTATGCCGCATGGCTCTCGCGCTCTGAGAACAGAGCCACCAAAACGTTCGCGCCGGTGACTTCGGTGCGACCCGAGCTTTCGACATGGATCACGGCGCGCTGGATAACGCGTTGGAAGCCCGCGGTCGGCCGCGCTTCGCTTTCGCCCGAAACGATTAGGTTTTTGAGCTCACCTTCAATATAGCCAATCAGGTCTGCCTTAAGGCGATCTAAGTCTACATTACAGGCTTTGAGAACATGGGCTGCATCTTCATCTTCAATGAGAGCAACAAGCAGATGTTCAAGGGTTGCATATTCATGCTTATGCTCATTAGCGAAAGCGATAGCACGGTGGAGCGATTGTTCTAGGCCGCGGGAGAATGATGGCACGTTCTACTCCTTTTCCATGGTACATTGCAGGGGATGTTGATTACGTCGCGCCAAATCGAGGACTTGGGCAACTTTGGTCTCAGCAACTTCGTAGGAATAAATGCCGCACACACCGACCCCCGATTGATGCACATGCAACATGATACGTGTCGCACTCTCACGGGTTTTGTTGAAGAAGCGCTCTAAAACATAAACCACAAACTCCATCGGCGTGTAGTCATCATTCAAAACCAGCACCCGATAGAGTGAAGGCTTTTTTGTCTTTGGCTTGGCACGCGCAACGACGGCGGTGCTACGGCCGCCACCAGGGACATTCCCATCTGTGCCAAAACCATCATCGTCCATGTCATCACCGCGTTCGTCGCTCATCTGATCTACCATTTCATGACGTCTGCGTTTGCAGACACTATGCTTGGGCTTCTGAGAGAAGCACAATCATTGTTTATAGATAAGTGCTTCGCGACGTTCTGGAAGCCTAAAACATGTGCAAGGGCTGGATAAGATCGCAGCAGCCCTTAACTCGCGGTCATTAAGGCACAAAAAAGGGTCCGAGACATGCTCGGACCCCTTTAATTCTGGACGCTATCCGCTTAGCGGGCAGATTGAATCGAAGACCACACGGCGCTGGTACGCTCGCTGATTGGCTTGACCGATTCCTTCATGGCACCGAGCATGATGTCCGATACTTTGGTGAATTCTGCGAAATAGGTGCTCATCGCCGACTTAGCGTAATCGGCCTGAATCTCGACAGCTTCTTGCAAGGACTTAACCCCACCCAAGCTTTTGGCGGTTTCAGTTGCCAGCGTTGCCGACGATTGCAGATAGGCGATGGAAACTTCAGACGCTTGCTTCACGCCTTCAGCAGCAATTTTTGCCGAAGCGGTCAGAGCTTCCAAATTCGCCTTGCTATGCACAAATGCCTCGCCGAAGCTGGCTTGCAACTTTTCATAACCGGCTTGGAAAGCTTCGGCGGTAGGGGTGATTACGGATTCGATCTTCTCTGACATGGTCAGTCTCTCCTGCTTGGTGGATTCGAGAACGGGTTCAGTACGGCTTTTCGGTTCTGAAGTTTCAGATGGGGAGGGTTCAGCCACGGCCGACTTCGACCGATTTGCCGGCGTCGTGCGCTTTTTTGTGGTAGCCATCGTATCTCTCCGCGAGAAAGAACATCTATACGGACACGGCCGACACATCGACCTTATCCAATTCTATTTCGCACTTGCAGCATGCACCTTCGCACCTGCAGCGTCAAGCTTTTCTTGAGCAGTTTGCATCCGTTTTGCGCAATTTTACGAAGTTTGAGGCACCAATCCCTCAAAAACCTTCCCTACGCCCTTGCCCAACTTGGCTGGTAAACTTAGTTACCCGTGGGGGCAAACCTGTCTGCAAGTCATAAAGATGACGGGTTCGTGTGGGAGAGTTCAATTGACACAGATCAAAAGAGTGCTCAAAAAAGTGGCGGCTTTCAATGTGCCTGCCCCCAAAAGTAGTCCAGCTTGGTGCTGGTCTGCCGCGTTAAGCCTAAGTAAACCATAAGGTTCTTAGGCTAGCCTCATGTGCTCGGAGACCAACATGGCAAGTCACACTTTTTCGCTACGGCTCCTCGCCGCCTCCACATTGGTGGCAGCAGCGGCGATGGCATCAACGCCTGCAGGTGCGCAAGCGAATTCACGATTTGCCCAAATCGTTGTCGATGCAGATACCCATGAAGTGATATTCGAGGAAAATGCACAGGCGCTGCGCCGTCCAGCATCCATCACCAAGGTGATGACGCTTTATCTTTTGTTTGACGCGCTACAAACCGGCAAAATCTCGTGGAATGATCAAATTACCTTCTCACGCTATGCCAGCAACCAAGCCCCAACAAAATTGGGTGTTGCGCCCGGTAATTCGATTTCAGTTCAAACAGCAATCGAGGCCTTGGTAGTGCGCTCCGCCAATGATGTTGCGGCCGCAGTTGCAGAGACTTTAGGCGGGTCAGAAGCCAATTTTGCCGTGATGATGACCGCCAAAGCGCGTGAGCTAGGCATGGTCAATACGACATTTGCCAATGCCTCCGGGCTACCGCATGACCGCCAACTGACGACAGCTGAAGATCTCGCCCGCTTGGCAATTGCCATTCGCCGCGACTTTCCAGACCAATATCATTGGTTCTCCACGCCTCAGATGGTCTATAACGGTAAAGTCACGCGCAATCATAACCATCTGATGGCCCGCATGGAGGGCATGGATGGTCTTAAAACAGGCTTTACCCGCAGCTCTGGCTTCAATCTAGCCGCCACCACAGAGCGCAATGGTCGGCGCATCGTCACAGTTGTCCTTGGCGGTCGCACCCGCTTCTCGCGGGACGACTTTGTTGAGCTTCTGACCGAGACCGCTTTTAAAGAATTGGGCCCTGCCACAAATTTGGTTGCCGATCAGGCCACGCCCTATCAATTCACCTTCCGCGATCCCCGCGATGGAGCAGATGCCGAAGCGCTTGTGATGTCGATTGCGGGAAAAGCGTTAGAGCCCACTGGGGCCACCAATTTGGCGCTGGTGCGTACCGAACGCACGCGTGGCTTTGATCAAGGTAGACCGTCCGTATTGCTGGCCAATGCTTCCGGGCAAGCAACACCGTCGACACGTCTAGCAACAACCGGCGTGCAAACAGCTTCCCTCGACTTAGCCAATTCTGAGGATGAAGACGAAGCAGAAGCCGTTAGCCCACAAGTGGTCCCTGCTGCGAAACAAGCGCGCTTGCCGCGCACCACCACCCATTATGTGGCAGCCTCCAGCGTACAGGCCCCTTCCTTGCGTCCGGTGATGGATTTTCCAGCAACCACCGGGGCAAGCAGCCCGGCTTCTGAACCTTCCAGCCAAGAAGCAATGAAAATCGAAGTTGCAGCCGTGGCAGAAGAACAAATCCGCCTGCAAGAGGCACGCGCGCAAGTTGTGCGCCAAGCCAATGAACGCCGCGCTGCTGAACGCGCTGCCGCCGACGCACGCGCTAAGGCAACGGCTGAACGCGAAGAGCGCACCCGTCAGCAAGCCGCGCGGGCTTTAGCGGCCAAGAAGGAAAGTGATCGGCAATTAATCGCTGGCCGCGCCCGTGGTGATGCGATCGTGCAGGTCGGGGCTTTCCGCAGCCAGCGCGATGCCAAGGCGGCACTGGCTCAATTCTCGCGCCATTTCCCATCCTTTGCCAGCCGCGAAGTCAGCAGTGTGAAACGCTCTGATGGGGTGTGGTATCGCGCACGCTTCTCGGGCCTTGGTGCCAGTGTGGCCCGCGAAGCTTGCCGGATCGTATCCGGTCGCGGTGGTAGCTGCCAGATTATTGCGGACTAAACGGGAAGATCAATTCTTCCCCTATTCCCACTCAATCGTGCCGGGTGGTTTTGACGTGACGTCATAGACCACACGATTGATGCCCTTGACTTCATTGACGATGCGCGTCGCAACCCGGCCTAAGAAGGCCATGTCAAAGGGGAAGAAGTCGGCTGTCATGCCATCGGTAGAGGTTACAGCCCGCAGCGCGCATACATGGTCATAGGTGCGATGATCGCCCATGACGCCAACGGTTTTGACCGGCAATAGAACGGCAAAGGCCTGCCAGATCGTGTCATAGAGGCCATTATTGCGTAATTCTTCCAGATAGATGGCGTCTGCCTTGCGCAAGATGTCGGCCTTTTCTTGCGTAATCTCGCCTGGGATCCGAATGGCTAAGCCGGGGCCTGGGAAAGGATGGCGGCCAACAAAGGCTTCATTCAACCCAAGCTCGCGACCCAAGGCGCGGACTTCGTCCTTGAATAATTCGCGTAACGGTTCGACCAGCTTTAAATTCATCCGTTCTGGCAGACCGCCAACATTGTGGTGGCTCTTGATGGTGACCGATGGACCACCGTCGAATGAAACACTCTCAATCACATCGGGATAGAGCGTGCCTTGGGCGAGAAAGCTTGCACCGCCCACCATGCGCGCTTTTTCCTCAAATACATCGATGAAGAGCTTGCCGATGGTTTTGCGCTTGGTCTCAGGATCGCTGACCCCAGCCAAAGCACCCAAAAAGCGCGCACTTTCATCGGCATGGATCAGCGGGATATTATAATGATCGCGGAATAGCGACACGACTTGGTCGCTTTCCCCTGCCCGCATCAAGCCGTGATCGACATAGACACAGGTCAATTGATCGCCAATTGCCTCATGGATCAGAACGGCAGCAACCGAGCTATCGACCCCACCCGACAGGCCACAAATGACTTTACCACTGCCCACTTGCGCACGAATACGCTCAATGGCTTCTTCCCGGAAAGCCGCCATCGTCCAGTCGCCACGAAGACCTGCGATCTTGCGGACAAAATTATGGATCAGCTTTGCACCATCGGGCGTGTGGACGACTTCAGGGTGGAACATCACGGTGTAGAAACGGCGAGCCTCATCGGTAGCGACCGCAAAAGGTGCATTCTCGCTTGTGGCCTTAACGCTAAAGCCTTCGGGCAATTGGGTGACGCGGTCACCATGGCTCATCCAAACCGGATAGCGACCGCCTATTTCCCAGACGCCTTCAAACAAGGCACTTGGGGCTAAAATCTCGACATCAGCGCGACCAAACTCAGCTGCATGACCGCTTTCAACCACCCCACCTAATTGGGTCGCCAAAGTCTGCTGGCCATAACAAATGGCAAGGATGGGAATACCCAGTTCAAACACGATTTGCGGTGCGCGGGGCGACCCTGCATCACACACACTGGCCGGCCCACCCGACAGGATGATCGCCTTGGGATCAAAACCCGCATCAAGGACCGCTTGTGCGCGATTATAGGGATGGACCTCGCAATAGACGCCCGCCTCACGCACACGCCGTGCGATCAGTTGTGTCACTTGAGAGCCAAAATCGATGATGAGGATGTGTTCGTGGGTCGCTTGCGTCATCGCTGCGGTTTAGCGGGATGCGGGCGCAGGGGAAAGACCCCTGCGCCGTGTGCCAACAGTGTTTAGGACTTACGGCCTTGCATGGCCGCACCGCGGATCGGGTCAAAGCGCGCGGCCCCTGCATCCACATCAATATTGGCCCCATGGGCGATCTTCCAGCCGTCTGCTTGCTTTACATAAACCAAAGTCATGCGGCTCTCATGTGGGGGTGCGATTTCCCCGCTCGGGGTCTTAAAGGCATCCATATGCCAATGCACGACGGCGACCACGACCGTGGGCGCGATTTGGGTTAGCGATTCCACCGCCAATAGCTTTTGCTGGACGCCCTTGAACATGATGTCGAAATAGATGCGATGGGCGCGGTCGACTTCCTCAAAACCTTGCCAGTGCATGGCCTTCACATTCACCCAATGCACATTGGGGGCATAAAGCTTGGCCATGCCATCTAGATCGCTCAGATTCCAAAGCCGTTCATAGTCGGAAATGGCGGAACGAATTGCCGCTTCATCGCTTGGGACAAGGTTCTGAGATGCTGCCAGTGCTGTTTGTGTCATCGCCATTCCTCCAACTGCGCCCATAAGTGCCAAAAGATGTCGTCTAAGCATGTTGTGCCTCCACCGAATGGCACCTGTTTAGACGCCCTTTAGATGGCGCACTTGAATAAATCGGACATTTCAGGACCAACCACAGCCAAGGTTGAGATTGCTTCCATTTTTTCTGCAAAGGTCTGGGGCGTCATGCCGCACAGGGCCCGCGCCTCGCGCGAGAGATGGGCTTCATCGGCATAGCCGGCTTCAGCCGCAATGTGCGCCCACGTCTGGTTGGGCTGGCGACTACGCGCGGCTAAAGCCGCGTCGAAGCGGGTCAAACGTCCATAAAGTTTCGGCGTCACGCCCACATCGCGCAAAAACCGCCGCTGGACCTGGCGCGCACTAAGGCCCGCCCGATCTGCCAAACGACTGATACTGACTTTGCCACCGGTTTTGACAAGCAAGCGGGCAATCTGGTCGACCTCGTCAAAAGGCCGGGACTGGTCAAGCCAGCCTGCGATCCAAGCCTGCGCCATGGCTACCCTTTCTTCAAACGTTGCACTTTTGGCCAGGGCAGCCTCCAAAGCTGGGGTTTGCCGCTTCAATACGTCAGAGAGCGCCAATCCTTGGTCGACCGTCTCTGTCATGGGCAATCCAAACAGGCGGGCAAGTCCGGTTGGTTGAAAACGGATCGTGAAAGTCTCAATCTGGCCGACAAAACCCAGATCTTTGCCCGGTGCACTGGTCACCCCTACCAGCACGCTTGTTGGTGTGGCACTAAATCCCGAACCTTTTTCGCGCACGAGATAAGGTTCGCGAAAATAGAATTCGATGAATTGATCGGGCCGGGCATTTAAGGCGCGAATGACATGGATGGACTTAAAGTCGGCCCTGCGTTCCCCAAAAGATGCGACGATGCGGCGCAACTTGGGGTGGGGCGAGACTTGCCTGATCTGGATCGCAGAGTTTGCCTTCGCAGGGCTCTGCGCATGACGAACGCCCATACGCGGTCTTTCTGAAACCTACCGCCTTTGTCGCATATCCCCGCTATTGGTCAAGCAAGCAGCTTAAGTTAGGCTTTTCAAATCGCCCGCGTCATCGCACAGATGAAAAAGCCATCGGTGCCGGTCGCCAGGGGCGTCATCTGCAAGCCGGGGCCTGCTTTGTGACAATGGGCCAAGAGACCTGAAAGCCCGGCATCGGCTACCAATGTGGTTGGGTTGACCGGTGCAAAGGCGGGATTGGCGGCCAAGAAGCGGGAGATGCTGTCCTCATTTTCTTCCGGCAAGATCGAGCAGGTGACGTATAAAAGCCGGCCACCGGGTTTCACCAAAGGCGCACCCAAAGCCAGCGCGAGGGCTTGTTCTTGTTGACGCTTTTCCAAAGCACCGGGTCGTAAGCGCCATTTGGAATCAGGGGCACGTCGCCAGGTGCCAGAGCCTGTGCAGGGCGCATCGATGAACACGATGTCCATCAGGCTATGTAAGTCGCTCAAAACGTCTTGATCGCGCTTTGGCGTGCGGACTTGGCAATTACGCACCCCTGCCCGCTCGATGCGTTCATGGCAATTGGCAAGGCGACGGCTGTCGACATCATAAGCATAGAGCTGACCCTTGTTCTCCATGAGCGCGGCGAGCGCCAAGGTCTTGCCGCCGCCGCCAGCGCAGACATCAGCAATCTGCATCCCGGGCTTAGCCCCAGACAGGCGAGCGGCCAATTGGCTGCCTTCGTCTTGGACTTCAAAGCCACCTTTCACAAAAGCCTCTTCCTTGGCCCAAGGAAAGGTCCGACCTTGGTGCCAAGGGATGCGAATGCCATCGGGCGACCAAGGCGTCATGAAAGCCGAGGGGCTGCAATCATCGCGGACCTTTAATTGGGTGGACGACAATAGGTCTTCGAGCACAGCCTCTGGCTTGGCTTTCAAGCGATTGACGCGCAAATCGAGTGGTGCAGGCGCGGCTAAAGCCGCCCCTTCTGCGGCGCGTTCATCGCCCAGAACACGCGCAAAGCTTGCGTCCAGCCACTCTGGATAATCGCCGCGCACGTGGTCAGGGGCGCCATCAAGTGTCGCCTCTGCCAAAGCCTTACGTTCGGCCTCAGTCAGCGGGCTATAGGCGTGGGTTTCTTCATAGGCATCTTTCTCAAGGCTTTCGGCGCTGCGGCCAAAGCCCCAGCGTAGGGCACCTAGGACCCAAGCCCGTGGATCATCGACCCCCATGCGATAGGCGCTGGAGGCCTTCCAACGCAACGCACCAAACACAATATCGCCGATTTGTGCCCGGTCTCCTGAGCCTGCGAACCGATGGCTCAAGCCCCATTCCTTCAGCACATCGGCCGGCGGGCGTTTACGCGCTTCAACATCGGTCAAAACTTCAATGGCGGCTTGGGCACGGGCACCGGGGCGCATGAGATTAAACTTTCAAGGCGCGCGACAGATAAGTCACGCTTTTGCCGTTGGACAAAGTCGCTTGCCCGACGGGGGTACAGCCAAGAGCGGCATGGAATTGATCGGAAATCGGGTTAGGCGGATCAGAATTGACCTCGCAGACAACGTGTTCATAGCCGTCAGCTTCGGCACGTGCAAATAGGCCCTCATAAAGGCGCCGCGCGATCCCTTGTCCGCGTGCATGCGCGGCCACGACAATGCGGTCCACATAGACAAAATTATCCATCCGTTCGACAAACCAGACAAAATTCGGGCTGTCATAGCGCGAGGTCGGGATGAAGGTGATCAAAAAGCCCAAATCGGGTTCTGCCACCTGGCTGAGGTAGGAGGCCTCAACCAAACGCGTCAAGCGGTCCTCATCTAAAGGCCCGGTCTCCACCTGATTGGCATTGCCAAGGGCAATGACCCACGCAAAATCATCGCGTGATACCTGCCGAATGGCCACGAGCTTTAGCCCCCAACTGGGTAGTTGGGCGCTTCGCGGGTGATGGAAACATCATGCACATGGCTTTCGCGCAAGCCCGCACTCGTCAGCTTTACAAATCGCGCCTTAGACTGGAAGTCTGCAATGGTTGCAGCCCCCGTATAGCCCATAGCTGCGCGCAAGCCGCCAACCAGTTGATGCAGAATTGGCGCAACAGAACCTTTATACGGCACTTGACCTTCAATGCCTTCGGGCACGAGCTTCAAGGCATCACTCACGTCTTTTTGGAAATAGCGATCGGCCGAGCCGCGCGCCATCGCCCCTAGCGAGCCCATGCCGCGATAGGATTTGTAGGATCGGCCCTGATACAGGAAAACCTCGCCGGGCGCTTCATCCGTACCGGCAAACAAACCGCCCAGCATGGCCACATTAGCACCAGCAGCAATGGCTTTGGCTAAATCGCCTGAGAACTTAATGCCGCCATCGGCGATCACCGGTGTGCCTGTGGCATAGGCTGCATCGACGCAATCCATGATGGCGGTCAATTGCGGCACGCCAACGCCTGCAACAATGCGCGTGGTACAAATCGAGCCCGGACCAATGCCCACCTTGATCGCATCGGCCCCTGCATCGATCAAAGCCAAAGTGGCTTCGCGCGTGGCAACATTGCCAGCAATGACTTGAACCCGGTTCGACAAACGCTTGACGCGCTCTACCGCTTCCAGCACCGAGCGCGAGTGACCATGGGCGGTATCGACGACAATGACGTCGCAACCCGCATCCAGCAAGAATTCTGAACGTTCATAGCCCGCATCGCCAACAGTGGTAGCCGCACCTACCCGCAACCGGCCTTGCTCATCCTTACAGGCATTTGGGAAAGCTTGTGCTTTCTCCATATCCTTCACGGTGACCAGTCCAACGCAGCGTCCGTCATCGTCGACAACGATCAAACGCTCTACCCGATGCTTATGCAAAAGTTGGCGGGCGGTGTCCTTGCCCGTGCCTTCGCGCACGGTGTGCAAATTCTCGCGCGTCATGACCTCATAGACTTTGTCATTATCATCAGCGAAGCGGACGTCGCGATTGGTGACAATGCCGACCAAGCGACCGGGCTTGCCATCTGAGCCACGCTCTACAACCGGGAAACCAGAAACCCCACGCGCAGCCTTGATGGCTTTAACTTCACCCACCGAAATATCTGGATAGACGGTGATTGGATTGATCACCATGCCGCTTTCAAAGCGCTTCACTTGACGGACTTGCTCCGCTTGCTCCTCATTCGACAAATTGCGGTGAATGATGCCAAGGCCACCAGCCTGGGCCATGGCAATGGCGAGGCGAGCTTCAGTCACCGTATCCATGGCCGAGGAGATAAGCGGGATATTCAGCGCGATTTCACGCGTCAATTGCGTCCGAACATCGACCTGACCGGGCATCACTTCAGAGGCACCCGGCTCTAGCAGTACGTCGTCAAACGTTACAGCGTCTCTAATCGGCGGGGCGACACGGGGGGGTTTAGCGATAGGATTGGACATGGCGGCTGATAGAGTATGGTTGGCCGATCTGTCAACGCTGTTGCTGTAGGTTCACCTATGAAAAAGCCCACCGCCCCAAAGGGCAGCGGGCTTTGAAAATGAGGCAAGAATGCCGACGCCTTAGCGACCGCTTGGCAAATCCTTGAACGCAACATCCTTATCGACGCGAACGTCTCCGGGCAGGCCCAAGATACGTTCAGCAATGATGTTCTTCAGAATTTCGTCGGTCCCGCCCGCAATCCGCAAGCCAGCTGCCCACATGTGGCTCTGCTGGAAGACACCTTCGGATGGGGCATAAGCGGTATCCGTGATGATTCCGAAATGGTCCATCGCTTCCATCGCATTATGGGTGATGTCTTGAAGCTGATTGGCCGTGATGATTTTGCCAATTGAGCTTTCAGGGCCAGGTGTCTGTCCTTTGGACAGAGCCGTCATGGTGCGGAACTTGGCGAGCTTATAGCCCTCTGCGCGCACAAACCAATCGGCGACCTTTTGACGGAAGCTCTGGTCTTCGGCCAAAGTGCCTCCATCTTGGCCGGGCATGGTTTTGGCCCATTCAAAAATCTCTTTATAATCTGGCCCAGGGCTTCCGCCCACAGCCAAGCGCTCATTCATCAGCGTGACCAGAGCAACCGACCAGCCATTGCCTTCCCCGCCCAGCATCTGGCTGTGGGGAACGCGCACATCGGTGAAATAGACTTCGTTGAAGTTTGATCCGCCGGACATTTGGTGGATGGGGCGCACGTCGATGCCGGGGCTTTTCATGTCAATGAAGAACATCGACAGGCCTTTGTGCTTAGCTTTGTCGGCATTGGTGCGTACCAGCACAATGCCCCAGTCCGAATAATGCGCGCCCGAGGTCCACACCTTTTGGCCATTGATCACCCAATCATCGCCATCGCGCACCGCTTTGGTCTTAAGGCCTGCCACGTCCGAACCGGCAGAGGGTTCTGAGAAGAGTTGGCACCAGATTTCTTCCCCGCGCAGGGCGGGACCAACATGGCGTTCTTTCTGCGCGTCCGTCGCAAAGGCAATCACGGTGGGCACACACATGCCGAGGCCAATTGTAAAGGGCCCTGCTGGGGCATCATATTTGGCCTCTTCTTGGCCGAAAATGACTGAGAAGATTGGTGCTAAGCCCTGCCCGCCTTGCTCTTTGGGCCAAGTAATCCCGGCAAAGCCATTTTCCGCCTTTGCTTTCTGATAGGCTTTGGCCGCCAACATGTATTCCTTGTCAGACAAGCGCTTTTGCAAGCTTTCGGTCTGGCTACCCTTCGGCTGCGCATGGGCCGCTAAGAAAGCCTGAGCGCGTTGGCGGAAGGCTGCTTCTTCTGGGGTATCATTGAAGTCCATAAGTCTCTCCATCCATCCAAGTGTTAGGCCGCGTTACGCATTTCCAAGCGGCGGACGAGTTTTTCTTTCCAAAGAGATGGCGCACCGGCCTGTACTGCCAAGAGCTTGGCGCGGCGATAATACAGGTGGCAATCCACTTCCCATGTGAAGCCCATGCCGCCATGGGTTTGGATGTTTTCCTTCGACGCCAGATAATAAGCATCGCAGGCGGCAATCCTTGCAGCGGCCGCTGCCAAGGGCAATTCAGGTGCGTCGCTGCTCAAAGCCCAAGCCCCATAGAAAGCGTTCGACCGGGCAATTTCGAGGGCGACATACATATCGGCCAATTTATGCTTGATCGCCTGAAAGCTGCCGATTTGGCGCGAGAAGGCATAGCGGCCTTTTGCATAATCGGTGGCCATATCCAAACAGGCTTGGCTGCCGCCAATCTGCTCAAAGGCCAATAGAACAGCGGCGCGGTCATAGATGCGCTGCAATAGGGCTTCACCATCGCCGGCTTCGCCCAAAAGCTGGGCCGGGGCCTTGGTGAAAGTAAGTGTTGCATGGGAGCGGGTAGGGTCAAAGGTTTTGATCGCCTTGGCCTCGACCCCTGCCCCCGTCAAATCCACAATCACCAGAGACGTGCCGTCTTGATGCTTGGCCAACACAAGCGCGTGCGTCGCACAATCCCCATCTGTCACAGGTACTTTCATGCCGGTGACGCTGGTACCGTCAAAGACCGTTTTGAGCGTGGCGGCACGAGGCTCGCCCGGACCTTCCGAAGCGGCCACACAACCAATCACGCCGCCCTCGGCAAGCTTCGGCAAAATGGCCGATTTCTGCGCGTCTGTGCCCGCAATCTTTATGGCTTCGGCAAAGAAATAAACCGTAGAGGCCCAAGGCACCGGGGCCAAGGATCGACCCATTTCTTCCGCCAAAACGCAGAGCTCGAGCTCCCCCAGACCTAGGCCACCATATTCTTCTGGAATCGCAGCACCTAACCAGCCCATCTCGGCGATGGCTTTCCAAAGGGCAGCGTCATGAGACTTTTGCTCATCATTCAGAACGGCCCGAACTGTTGTCATGCTGGACTGCTCAGACAAAAATTTGCGCGCTTGCTCTTTGAGATATTTCTGGTCGTCAGAAAAATCGAAATTCATGTGACGTGTGCCTCCCAAGGTCGCGGCAACGGCTTACCCGTCACCGTCTGTTTCTTCGGGAGCAACATAAGCAAGTTTACGTGAACGGAAAGCCGTCACCTAAGGGAAGATCGCGCAATTGTGCGCAGTATCTGCAGCCCGGCTAGGTGCGGAACCCATTTGTGGGACGCACCAAGGGGGTTCCGGCTGTAGACGTTGGCGGTCGGAGGCCTGAAGCACCGACCCCTGCAGTAACGCCTGCAGCTGCTGCAAGTTTCTGCTGCGAGGAGGCCTCCGCCAGCATGGTCGGTTGGGGAGGTTTCTCTAACTCACGCATGCCACGCAGCCGTGTTGCGATCAGGCGGGGATCGGCCTCGCCCGTCTTGCGCGCGTTGGCAAGCGGGTCTGTGATGTCAGTTCCAGCCGCACGGGGAAGCTTTGCGGGTTCTTGATAGGTGAACTTAAAGCGCATGGTTGTCGCCACAGCTTCCCCGAACACAATCGCTTCCGCATTATCAAGCGCAGACAAGAATGAAATGGTTGAACCGCTTGAATCTGCAATCGCCGATCGGATGATCTCTTGGTCGCGGTCATTGGCCAAGCGCATGGCAAAGACGGTGGAACATTGCGACAAAATAGTTGGGTCAAGTTCACCGGGGCGCTGCGATACCACCGCGATGGAGCAGCCATATTTCCGGCCTTCCTTTGCGATCCGGGCAATGGCTCGCCGGGTTGGGATGAAGCCCGCATTTGGATCTTGTGGCACGTAACGGTGTGCTTCTTCGCACACCAACAAGACGTGCAATTGGCCTTCGCTTGCATAAGCCACGTCAAAGCAAAGGCGGGCCAATACCGAGACCACGGCGTTGGTTACATCGGAAGGAAGCCCAGCCAAATTCATGATCGAAACCGGCTTGCCTTCTGCGGGCAAACGGAACAGACGCGCCAACAGGGGCGCGAAATTATCTTCAGCCCCGCCACGCGTGAACATAAACCCATAGCGCGGGTCATTAACTAAGGCATCAAGACGGACCCGCAATGATTTCAAATGATGTCGCTCGTGGCGGGGGCTTAAGAGACCGATGTTCTCATCGATCAGTTTAAACAATTCCGACATACGATAAGGCATTGGGCTGTCGGCATTTAAGCCACCGACATCCAAGGCTTTGCGAACCAAGCCCGCTGCGGTTGCACCATTTTTTTCGTTTTGAAAATTGGTTTTGGCCTGCGCCAAGACTTCGCGCAGAATTTCAGCCTCTTCTGGGATGGTTTTGCCGCGGAAAACAACATCTTCCAATTCCTCAAATCGGAACAACCAGAATGGCAGCTCCAAAGTCGTGGAATCAAAAACATGCGCCAGCGCCCCAAAGGCCCCTGCAAACTCATTATGTGGGTCTAGGATGACGACGCGCAAATCTGGCTTCACGCTCAAGCATTGACGGACCAAAAGTGTCAGCGAGCAAGACTTACCAACACCGGTTGTCCCCACCACCGCAAAGTGACGCGTCAAGAGGTCATTCACGCTGATCGTTGCGGCGATATCGGCATTTTGCGACAGACGGCCAACTTCAACCGACTTGCGATCGCCCAAGTCATGCATAACCTCGAGGTCGCGGGCACGTATCTTATGGGCAATGGCACCGACTTGGGGATAGCGGGAAACCCCGCGATGGAACCGCGTATGCCCATGGGCATCTTCAGAGATTTCGCCCATCAATTCGACTTGAACGCTGACGGCATTGGCCTCGTTCGATTTCCAAACCGAGCTATCGGTGCTCATTTGATATACGAGCGCGACAACACGGACTTTGCCTACGGTGATGGAGATCAGACGACCAACAGACCAGAAGTCAGAGGATGCTTCACTCAAATTGTCGGCCATGGTGGAAATGGTTGCCCGCGCACCGTTACAGAAGGTCACGCGTCCAATCATGCGCTCGGTAGGCTGTTCGGTTGCGCGACGTTCAAACACTTTACGCTGCGCCTCAGCGTCATCGCGGCCGATCCCAGCCGCAACCAAGCCACTTTGAACCTGAGCAATCAAATCGGCCGCACTGGTTGGATTTAGCGAGCGAGAAGCCACGGCAGTTGGCATTTGTGCAAGTGAAGGCGGCGTAGCCTGCTGACGAAGACCATTAGAGACAGGAGCAGGTGAGCCTTCTGCAAGCCGGGGGTCGTGATCGAGCGCCATAGTAACCTCACAAGTGCATTTCATGCTGACGTCGGCCAGTCTTAAGGTTCCAAAGTTAATTTGGCGTATTTTCTTACCCTTCAGTTTTACGATTCTGCGGCCCTCAAAGGCGGATGAATGCGTTGATCTGGCCCCCTTCCTCCCCGGTGCAAAAGGTTTGGACAAGACGGGGGTGAGCGGGGTAATCCTGTCTGATGCGCACCCAAGAAAACATCCCCGTCCGGTTAGAGGACTATCGCCCGTTTCCATTCGCCATTTCGCATGCCTCGTTGGTGTTTGACCTCCATCCAACCCGGACCGTGGTGACGGCGCGTCTCATCATCGATCGCCGACCCTATGAATGGGCGAAAAGCGAGGCTTTGAAGCTGGATGGAATTGGTCTTGAACTTCTGTCGATCGAACTCGATGGCCGCGCTTTGACGGCGCAAGATTATCTTCTCGAAGACGGGGGCTTGATCCTCAAGAATGTTCCCGATTCCTTCAAGTTAGAGACCAAAGTCGCGATAAACCCCGCCGAAAACACGGCCCTCTCGGGTCTCTACATGTCGGCAGGTCGGTTCTGCACCCAATGCGAAGCCGAAGGGTTCCGCCACATTACTTTCTGGCCGGATCGCCCAGATGTTATGAGCCGCTTCCATGTGCGGGTTGAAGCCCCTGAAGCTGAATTTCCGACCCTGTTGTCTAATGGTAACCGCGTTGCGATTGGCCAGTATGAAGACGGTCGCCACTGGGCTGCTTGGGATGACCCGCACCCAAAACCATCTTATTTGTTTGCTTTGGTTGCTGGCGGATTTGATACGCTTGAAGATCAATTTGTGACCCGCTCTGGGCGGACTGTAGACCTCACCATCTATGTCGACAAAGGTGCTGCCTCTCGCGCCATCTACGCCATGGATGCGCTAAAGCGTTCAATGAAATGGGATGAAGAGGTGTTTGGTCGCGAGTATGACCTCGATATCTTCAATGTTGTCGCGGTCTCGGATTTCAACTTCGGGGCGATGGAGAATAAGGGCCTGAACATCTTCAATTCAGCCCTATTGTTAGCAGACGAAACGACTGCGACTGATGCGGACTTTGAAGCGATTGAAGCCGTTGTGGCGCATGAATATTTCCACAACTGGTCAGGCAATCGCGTCACCTGCCGCGATTGGTTTCAACTATCATTGAAGGAAGGCTTTACCGTCTTCCGCGATCAAGAGTTTTCGGCCGATCAACGGTCGCGCGCAGTCAAGCGGATCAAAGATGTTAAGGCATTGCGTGCGCGGCAATTCCCAGAGGATTCAGGTCCCCTCGCCCACCCGGTGCGCCCGAAAAGCTATGTAAAGATCGATAATTTCTACACGGCCACCATTTACGAAAAAGGCGCAGAGATCATCCGCGTGCTACAAACTCTGGTTGGCAGAGACGCTTTCTTGGACGGGGCAAATCTCTATTTTGATGAAAATGATGGGACAGCTGCTACGATTGAAGATTGGTTGCACGCTATGCGTACCGCAACCGGCAATCCGCTTCACGGGATTGAGCGTTGGTATGATCAGGCGGGCACACCCTGTTTAGAAGCGCAAAGCGTGTATGATGGCGAAACCAAAAGGCTGACAATTCGCTTCGAACAATCCACGCCTGATACGCCGGGCCAAACCGAAAAATCTTGGGTGCCTTTACCAATTGCTCTGGCCTTTTTCGGTCAAGATGGTGCTCCCCTAAACTTGCGCTTGGCCGACACCGAAATTGCGGCAGACGATTGGCTAATCCCGATGGCAAGTCCCAGCCTCGAACTCCAATTCGACGGGGCAGTAGAGCGTCCTGTGGTTTCCTACCTGCGTGGATTTTCAGCGCCAGTCCGGCTGATCACAGACCATAGTGATGCCGATCTCGCGCTATTGGCGGCTTGCGACACAGACCCCTTTGTCCGCTGGGAATCAACCCAGACGATTGCGCGCAACACGCTGCTCGCGGTGGCGCGCAGCCTCGCTGCTGGTCAAGAAGCTGACGTACCCCAAGATCTCGCTCGGGCGTTTCAGGGTGCGTTAGCGGACGCAGCCCGCGATCCTGCCTTTGCTGCCCTCTTGCTGCGTCTGCCAGATGTCAGCGAGCTTATGCAATTGCAGCCCCTGTGCGACCCCTCCAATCTATTGGAAGCACGCGCATTTGTGCGGAGTTTACTGGCAGAGCAATTGGATCGCGAGCTGAGTGATTGTTTCGCCCGCTATGATCCCGCACAGGCGTTTTCGCCCAGCGCTGCCGCAGCCGGACAGCGTGCTTTAATGGCCGCATGCCTCGATCTATTATGTGCCAGCGGGACCGATCGGGCAGCCATGCGGGCGGAAAACACCTTCTTTGCGGCTCGCAATATGACCGACATGATCAGTGCGCTCGATGGCTTGTCGCAATTTGGCGGGCCTCGATATCATGCAGCTCTTGCAGCCTTCAAAGACAAGTTCTCCGACAATGCCTTGGTGATGGATAAATGGTTCCGTGTCCAAGCCATGGCTATTTGCGAAGACCCTTTGATGACCTTTAAGAAGTTGCGGTCAGATCCAAGCTTTACGCTCCTCAATCCAAACCGCGTCCGTGCCCTCGGGGGTGCCTTTGCCAGCGGAAATCCAGCGGCTTTCCATCGCGCAGATGGGGCGGGCTACCAAGCCATTGGGGAACTCATCGCCGATGTTGATCGCACAAATGGTGCCCTCGCCGCGCGCTTGGGGACTGTCTTTGAATCCTGCTCGCGTGTGAATGAAGCGCGTCAGAAGCTCGCGCGCGGGACGCTACAAACCTTGTTGGACCGCAATTCCCTATCCGCCAACACCCGCGAGATCTTGTCGAAAATCTATGACGGCCTGATTGCTTAAGCTGTTGAAGCGGCTTTGACCGAGGTTTTCAGAGCGGTCATGT
Organism: Aquidulcibacter sp.; assembly: GCF_020253525.1. Lineage (GTDB taxonomy): Bacteria > Pseudomonadota > Alphaproteobacteria > Caulobacterales > Aquidulcibacteraceae > Aquidulcibacter. The sequence goes on along the minus strand of NZ_JADCBK010000077.1, from coordinate 2,506 downwards.
GACCGCGTCAGGACCCTTGTGCCCGCTCGCCTGCAAATTGTGCGAATGGTTCACAGGAAGCTCATCCCCAGCCCTAGACGTCGCGTTAAGAACTCCTTTACCCTTTCGGGAAATGAGGGTGAGATCTCTCTGATTCGGGTATGTTAATGGCCAAAGCGGCACCTAAAGACGACGAGATGAACGGCCAGTGGCCGGTTGCCATCACGCTTGTCCTATGTGCGCTGTTTGCCGCCGTCATTCTCTTGTTGGCCAAACGGGACTATGACCGCTTCCATCGGGATGCGACCCATGAAGCTGCACAAGAAGCCCGCCTCATCACGTCAAAAATAGATGCCGCGATGCGGGAAGCCCGTGCCAGCCTTGTTGCGGCAAGCGGCCTTGGTATGGCCAATGGGACCATTGTGGCTGCGACCGCACCCGGCCTACAAGCGGTTGCAAGCTTTGATAGCAAAGGTGTTTTGGTCTCACAGGGCTCTGCCTCATCAAGCGATATTGGAGCTTTGGCGGCGGCAGCCCAACTCGCCAAGACCGACGGATGGAGTGGTGCAGTTGCCTTAGGGGGCGGGCGCTATTCCCCAGCCATCTCTGTTCGAACTGTCGATGGTGGGGCGCTTGCCGCCTTTGTTTCATTGAAGGGCCTTGATGCATTAGGACCGGGCCGCCGTGTCGGGATTGGAGAACCTGGCGGGGATCTGATCTCTGTCCAACCCGCTTTCAAAGCGGTTTCGACCCAAGGTGCCTTATCTGCCTTTGGGCTTAAATCTCCACCGGCTGCGGGTTCTGCGCTTGGGTTTTATACCAAGGATATGGATGGCCTTGATATTGTTCTTGGCACAGCTGTGGCAGAAAATGGCCTGACCGCCTTTGTGGCCCGCGATCGCCGCCCGATTGAAGCGGCATGGTTGCGAAGTGCCATTATGTTTGGCCTGCTCTTTTTGGGGCCTGTTTTGGCCGCTGCTGGTATCTGGTTTTTGGTCCAAGGCCAAACGGAGCGCTTTGCCGCAGCGCGGGTACAAATGCGCGACGCAGAACGTCGCTTGCGCGTCGCCATCGAAGGGGCGCGTTGTGGCGTTTGGGACTGGGACATTACCAATGACCGCGTTTATTTGACCCAAAGGCTGGCGCAGACATTTGGACTTTCCGGAGCTGGCCGATTTGATACGCAACAGGTGCTGCAGGCCCTAAGTGCTGAGGATCAAGCTCGTTTGCGGGCTGCTTTGGCATCAGCGGCGCAAATTGGGGTTTTAGATGTTGTCGTCAAAATAACCAATGCGGCTGGGGTAACCCATGTCCAATTGCGTGGCCGAGCCGCGGTTGATCGCCATCGCCCTGGAACCATCCGAGCCATTGGCGTGTCGATTGATGTGTCTGAGGAGCGCAATTCAGAAGCCCGCGTAGCAGCGGCTGAACGCAGATTACGCGACGCCATTGATTCAATTTCGGGCCCATTTGCCCTTTGGTCTAAGGATCGAAGGTTGATTCTGTGGAATGGCGGCTTTGCCAAGACCTTTGGTTTAGACGGGTCTATCCTCCAAGCCGGTGCTTCTTATACCGCCGTATCTGCGGCAGCTGCAAAACGGGTGAAGTCGCAACGGCCCGACCGCTATGACGAATTGGCGCAGGAAATTGAGCTGGACAATGGTGTCTGGATTCAATTGGTGGAGCGTGAAACCTCTGACGGTGGCTTGGTTTCGATTGGCGTGGATATCTCGCCCCTCAAAGAAACAGAAGAAAGCATCATGCGGTCAGAGCGCCAAATGCGATCTGTCGTCGTCGAGCTTGAGCGCTCTGAACACAAAGCCTCAGAACTGGCAGAGAAATATCGTATCGAGCGGCAACGCGCCGAAGAGGCTTCTAACGCCAAGAGCGGCTTCTTGGCCAATATGAGCCATGAATTGCGCACACCTTTGAACGCCATTAATGGTTTTTCAGAAATCATGGTGCAGCAGCTCTATGGGCCTTTGGGTGATCGCCGTTACCTCACCTATGCGACCGATATTCTCAATAGCGGGAAGCATTTGTTAGAACTCATCAATGACGTGCTCGATATGGCAAAGGTCGAAGCCGGCAAATTCAAAATCTATCCCAAGCCTATGGATTTGCAGGAAACGATTGAGCAAGCCATGCGCTTGGTTCGAGGCCGGGCGGAAGAAAAGAATATCGCCCTGGTGGGAGAGCTGGCTGAAGCTGGGGATGTGACCGGGGATGCGCGGGCGATCAAGCAGATCATGATCAATCTTTTGTCCAACGCCATTAAGTTCACCCCTCAGAACGGTCGCGTTTTGGTGCAGGTGAAGAACAATCTCGATACCGTCATCATTCGGGTCATCGACAATGGGATCGGCATTAAAGCCGAAGACTTGCCGCGCTTGGCGCGCCCGTTTGAGCAAGTTGAAAACGAACATGCACGATCTAATCAAGGCAGTGGCTTGGGCCTTGCTTTGTCGCGCTCCTTTGCCGAGATGCACGGCGGCTCCTTGACGATTGCCTCAGAAGTTGGGGTCGG
>NZ_JADCBK010000076.1 GCF_020253525.1 Aquidulcibacter sp. | reverse complement strand
ATCGGGCGTCGGTCAGTCGCCTTACATCATTGGCAAGGGTGCCAAGGGCGATGGCGGCTGGGGCGGAAACATTGCATTAGGCTATGGTTTCGAGAACGGTTTCCGCGTTGAAGCACAATTGGCCAAGGGCAACGCTGGCTTCAAAGACAGCGGCGTCTCTTCTACAGTTGGTAACATTGGCGTTTGGACCGCAATGGTCAACGGCATCTACGACTTTAACCGCGATGGTAACATCAACCCATTCGTCGGTGCTGGCGTCGGTTTGGCACGCGTTGATATGCTGGCTGGATCGTTCGACAAGGCAAACGCTTCGAACCCATTGTTGGCTTTGAGCCGCGCTTCTGCCGTTTCGATCAACGACAGCGACACGGGCTTTGCTTGGCAATTGATGGCCGGTCTTGGTTTGAAGTTGTCTGAGCGTTTGAACGCTGACATCACCTATACCTATGTCAACGTTGCTGACTTATCGTTCGCAGGTACTGGCCGCGTTCTATCGAATGCGTTCGGCGGTTCGACGACGACGCCTCTGACTTTGGGTGCTGGTTCGGGTACCAGCGGTTTGCCAGGCATTGGTGGCCTCGGCTTGGGTCTGCGTTATTCCTTCGCAGCTCCACCACCACCACCACCACCACCGGCTCCACCGCCACCACCACCTCCGCCACCACCACCACCTCCACCTCCTCCGCCACCACCTCCGCCACCACCACCACCACCGCCACCTCCGCCACCACCACCAGTGTGTGACGGCCGTTCGCTCGTGGTGTATTTCGAGCACAACAAGTCGTTCCTGACTGCGGAAGCGACCAGCGTGCTGGATAATGCGGTGCAAGAGTTGTCGGCTCAAAGCTGCAACTATCGGACAGCCTTGATCCAAGGTCACGCCGACTTGTCCGGTAAGCCACAATACAACATTGAGCTGTCTCAAAAGCGTGTTGTTGCGGTCCGTGAAGCTTTGGTCGCCCGCGGCGTCCCAGGTGATCTGATGACTGGCGAAGCGTTTGGTGAATCCAAGCCAGCAAAGCCAACTGCTGATGGCGTCAAGGAACCCTTGAACCGTCGTGCAGAAGTGACCTTCACCTTCCAGTGATCTTTGTCACAAGCTAATGAGAAGGCCCGGCGGTTTCGCCGGGCCTTTTTGTTTGGCCAAAGCGATTGCCGAGGGGACGCGCCCTCTACAAACTAGGCGCCGATGTGCCCCTGCTAGGGTATCATCGAATCAGTGGGTTAAAGTTAGGCGGGTATTGTTTGCATAGGTTTGGTCTCCGACTTGAATTAGCCGATCACTCGCCAGTGTCTGACCGGGTGGATAGTCGGGAGCTACTTCTAATGCCTTATACAAAGGGGCAAAATCTTGCGATGTTGCTTCAAACAAGTCGTTGAAGTCTTGAATTTCGAAATAGGTTTCTTGGAAATCATCAATTCGATAGCGTGTCTGCATGACACGCATCAGATCAAAACCGATCCGATTTGGCGAACGGGATTCCAGGCAGAAGCAACTCTCGGCCGGCGACGACAATATCCCCGCGCCATAAATTCGCGGACCATTTGCTGACGCGATCAAGCCAAATTCGACCGTATACCAATAGAGCCGCGCTAGGGCGTCGAGGCTGTTCAGGTTTTGGGCGCGGAGCCCGCCTTGGCCATAGGCTTGCATATAGTCAGCAAAGACGCGGTTGGTCAGCATGGGGACGTGACCAAAGATATCGTGAAACACGTCCGGGGCTTCAATATAATCGAATTCTGCTTCAGAACGGATGAAGTTTCCGGCAGGAAACCGGCGGTTGGCCAAGTGTTCAAAGAAGATGATATCCGGGATAAGCCCTGGTACCGCAACGATGGTCCAACCAGATATAGACTCAAGTTGCCGGTTTAGCGCTTTAAATTCGGGAATACCCTCGCCATGAAGGTCGAGAACAGATAAGCCTTCTAAGAATGCTTCACAGGCGCGCCCGGGCAGGATCTCCATCTGCCGCTCATGCAGCCGGGTCCAACGCTGGTGCTCTTCCTCGCTATAGGCCGCCCAGTTCTGATCAATCGTCCAATCAGCAGCGGCATGTGGGGGTGGGATGCTGTCCATATCTTTTGTATTCACAACCGACCCCCTTTCTCCAATCAGCCTTGGCTCTAATTGAGCTTCAAGTCTGGCTTTCGAATGTAGGACTTGCCGTCAAAATCGGCAAAAAGCTCTGGTACCGTTGGATGCTCGACCGGTTCACCCGATGTGTCTGGTAACAGATTTTGTTCAGAGACATAGGCGACATAATGGGTTTCATCATTCTCCGCTAGGAGATGATAGAAGGGCTGGTCCTTACGGGGACGCAGATTCTCTGGGATCGCTTGCCACCATTCTTCCGTGTTAGCAAACTCGGGATCGACATCATAAATGACGCCCCGGAATGGAAAGAGGCGGTGGCGCACGATCTCTCCGATCCGAAACTTGGCTGTTTGATTCAACATGCGAGGGCTCTCCTTTCCTGAGCACAAGAGTTATGCACGATTGTTACGACGTGCAAGCACCCTGGACGATACATGCGCAGAGATTGCCCTTCGGCAATAGGATGTTACGATAGGTGCAACGAAGCGCTAAAGTTTGGCGCAAACAGAGGTTTGACATGGCCGGCGGCCTTTCAACGCCTGCGACGGGACTGGTAAGAATCCCGCCACAGAGCGTCCACGCGTCGCACGATCCTGCGCAGTGCTTTGCTGCTTTGGATCTTGGGACCAATAATTGTCGACTGCTGGTCGCACAGCGTGCGCCGGGCGGATTTCGTGTGGTTGATTCCTTCTCGCGGATTGTGCGGTTGGGCGAGGGGCTTTCAGCAACGGGACTTCTGTCTGACAGGGCGATGCAGCGAACGTTTGCAGCCATCCAAGCCTGTTCTGAAAAAATTGCGCGTCATAAGCCTATTCGGGTCCGCTGCGTTGCAACCCAAGCCTGTCGCGCAGCCCGCAATGGACCGTCCTTTTTGAAGGAAATTACCCGAAAAACGGGGGTTCGCTTCGAGGTGATTAGTCCAAATGAGGAAGCCCGCCTCGCGGTTATTGGCTGCGCGGATTTGTTTGATCCTAAGGGCGTTGGCGCCTTGGTTGTGGATATTGGCGGAGGCTCAACAGAGTTGTCCTGGGCCATTAACCGGGGACCAGACCGTCGACCTAAACTTGAACATTGGTTCTCTGCCCCGATTGGCGTTGTAACCCTAGCCGACCAGTTTCCAGAGCATGGCGATACCGTCAGTTGGTATGCGGCCATGAAGCAATGTGCCTCCGATCACGTGGCGGGTTTTTCAGCCCCCGATGAAGTTCGCGACCATTTGATGTCGGGCAAGGCCCATATCGTCGGAACCTCTGGCGCTGTGACAAGTCTGGCTGGCGTGCATCTTGGATTGGCGCGTTATTCTCGAAGATTAGTCGACGGGCTTTGGATCACAGAACAGGATACGCGGGCTGCGATTGCAAACCTAACGGCACGCGACAAAGCTGGACGGGCGGCAGAACCCTGTATTGGACCAGACCGGGCTGATCTTGTCCTTGCGGGTGCAGCCATTTTGGAAGCGATTTTGGATCGCTGGCCCAGTCTTCGCCTTCGTGTTGCCGATCGCGGCCTACGTGAGGGGCTAATCCTAACCATGTTAGAACCACCGCGCCGCCGGCGCAGGCGCAGGCGGGCCAAATCATGAGTGATGAGAAAGACAAGGGGAAATGGGCGAAGAAGGGGCCACCACCTGCGCTGCCAGAGCGTCGGCGGCGGGTTGTGTTTGATGTCGGCCAAACCGATACTCGCGCAACACCCACGCGTGTAAAGACCGGCAAGAATCGCACGGCTCAATCCGCGCGCTGGCTCGAACGCCAGTTGAATGACCCTTATGTCCATAAGGCACGCGCCGACGGATGGCGGGCTCGCTCTGCCTATAAGCTTATTGAATTAGATGAGAAATTCAGACTTATTCCAAATCATGGTCGCATTATCGACTTAGGCGCGGCACCTGGCGGGTGGACGCAGGTTGTTGCCCGCCGCGGTGCCGCAGCGATTGTAGGGATTGACCTCTTGCCGATGGACCCAATTGAGGGGGCGACAATTATTCAGGGCGATTTTTTGGCAGAGGGCATGGAAGATCATCTGATCGCTTTGCTGGGCGGGCAACCCAATCTGGTGATGAGTGATATGGCAGCCAATACGGTTGGCCATAAGCAGACTGACCATTTGCGAACGGCGGCGCTGTCTGAAGCCGCTGCGCATTTTGCGATGCGCGTTTTGGCACCCGGTGGCGCATTTGTAACCAAAATGTTCCAAGGCGGAACCGAGACTGAAATCCTCACACGGCTGAAGCAATCTTTCAAAGAGGTTCGCCATGCGAAGCCACCCTCCAGCCGGGCTGAAAGTGTGGAATTGTTTATGGTTGCAACCGGGTTCAAAGGTTAGGTGCGACCGGATCGTGGGCACATGCTTTTATTGAGCCTGCAACAAATGGTCACAAATCCACTGATGCGCTTTTAAAAGAATAGATCCCGCGCCATAAGGCTGGAGACTAATGAGGAATAGCCATGACCACTCGCATTTGGGACAAATCAAGACTGCCAAGTCGCCACGTCACATTGGGGGCAGCTCGCGCCCCACACCGCTCCTATTATTACGCAATGGGGCTTGGCACGCGTGAGATTGAAGCCCCATTTGTGGGCGTTGCCACGTGCTGGAATGAAAGTGCACCGTGCAACACGGCTTTGATGCGACAGGGCCATGCGGTGGCTGCTGGGGTGAAAGAAGCTGGCGCTACCCCCCGTGAATTCTGCACCATCACGGTGACCGACGGGATTGCGATGGGTCATGAAGGGATGCGCTCCTCACTTGTCTCGCGCGAAGTGATTGCCGATTCTGTTGAACTCTCGATCCGCGGCCATTCCTATGATGCGTTGGTCGGGGTTGCTGGCTGCGACAAGAGCTTGCCCGGGATGATGATGGCCATGCTGCGCCTCAATGTGCCGAGCGTTTTCCTCTATGGCGGTTCGATTCTTCCCGGCAAGCACAAGGGCAAAGACATTACGGTTCAAGAAGTGTTTGAGGCCGTTGGTGCGCATGCAGCTGGCCGAATGGATTTTGAAGAATTGTGCGAGATCGAACGCCATGCGTGCCCAAGCGATGGTGCTTGTGGTGGCCAATTCACTGCCAATACAATGGCCTGTGTCGCTGAAGCAATCGGGCTTAGCCTGCCCTTGTCGTCCTCCTTACCAGCTCCTTATCTGGACCGAGATGCCTATGGCGTGGCTTCTGGCCATGCAGTTGTGGATTTGATCGCCCGCAATCTGCGCCCGCGCGATATTTGCACCCGCCAAGCCTTTGTGAATGCGGCCATTGTGGTTGCTGCGACGGGAGGGTCAACCAATGCAGCCTTGCACTTGCCCGCAATGGCGCATGAGGCCGGCATTGAGTTTACCTTGAAGGATGTCGCTGACGCCTTCATGTTGACGCCGTGGATTGCCGATCTGAAGCCCGGTGGCCAATATGTCGCCAAGGATATGGGGGAAGCCGGTGGCATGCCCATGCTCTTGCGCGCTCTGCTCGATGAAAATCTGATCGATGGCAATTGCATGACCGTTACAGGCAAGACTTTGGGCGAAAACATCGAAGAAGTTACGTGGAATCCAGACCAAAAGGTTATTCGCCCCGTCAAAGCCCCTTTAACCGAAAATGGCGGCGTTGTTGGTCTGTGGGGTTCAATGGCACCAGAAGGGGCCATGTTGAAGATTGCGGGGCTGGCCAATTTGACCTTCCGCGGTCCTGCGCGCGTATTTGATGGCGAAGAGGCCTGCTTTGAGGCTGTTTCTAACGAAGCTTTTGAGGCGGGTGAGGTCTTGGTCATTCGTTATGAAGGTCCTCGTGGCGGGCCTGGTATGCGCGAAATGCTATCCACGACTGCGGCACTTTATGGCCTTGGACGTGGCGGCGATGTGGCCCTCATCACCGATGGTCGTTTCTCTGGCGCAACGCGCGGCATGTGTATCGGCCATGTCGGACCTGAAGCAGCCGTAGGCGGCCCAATCGCGCTTGTTGAAAATGGCGACATCATTGCCATTGATGCCCAGGCCGGAACCATTGATCTAGAGGTCTCGGAGGAGGTGTTAGCTGCCCGTCGGGCCGCTTGGAAGCCGCGCAAGACCAATTATAATTCCGGTGCCATTGCCAAATATGCAAAACTGGTTGGACCTGCCTATCTGGGTGCTGTCACCCACGAAGGGGCAGCCGCCGAGACCCATATGTACGCCGACATCTAAGCCTTTGAAGAGCGGGCAAACTCTGTGCCTTGACGGGCCAAAGCATCTGCTCGCTCATTCATCGGATCACCCGCATGGCCTTTGACCCAGCGCCAATCCACTTTGTGGGTTTTGCTGGCTAGGTCGAGGCGTTGCCACAAATCGGCATTGAGAACTGGCTTGCCATCGGCTTTGCGCCACTGCCGTTTCTTCCAGCCATGAATCCAGGCCGTAATGCCTTGGCGCACATATTGGCTATCGGTATACAAAATCACGGGGCAGGGGCGTTTGAGGCTCTCCAGTGCCATAATGGCGGCCATAAGCTCCATCCGATTATTGGTGGTTAGCGGCTCGCCGCCAAAAATCTCTTTTTCATTGCCGTTGAATTGCAGAATCGCACCCCAGCCGCCGGGACCGGGATTGCCCGAGCACGCACCGTCTGTATGAATTGTTACCGGTGAAGCTGTAGCCATAGTATCTATCATCATTACTCTGTATGGAGGTT
>NZ_JADCBK010000075.1 GCF_020253525.1 Aquidulcibacter sp. | reverse complement strand
GGAATAGGGGAGGAGAGGAGGAGGTCTAAATCCCCCTTCTCGGTTATCGTCATGAACGAACCCATCAAATTCATGGACAGGCCCGAAATCATCAAAGTCAGGATAATGGCCCCAGCCAGCGATGAGAGCTGTTCATAATCCCCAGCGGCAGCCTCAAAAGTTTTCGCAACGCCAAAGCCTAAACCGAAGCTCAAAAAGGCAACGAATGCGAGCGTGAAAACGGGCTTTAACCAGCTCGGCATTTTCTTGCCAAGCCGACCCAATCGCCAAGACAAACGAATTTGATGGCGCGCCAGCCATAGGATGCTGCCAGGCACAAATAAGCGGTCGAGCATCATGCGAAACTGCCTACTGAGGCTTCGTCGACCAATTGAATGAAGATATCTTCCAAACTGGCCTCGGCTTTGCCTGCTTGCGCCCGCAAATCAGCCATGGATCCATCTGCGAGCAAGCGGCCGCGGTGGAAGATGCCAACGCGCTCGGCCAAGCGCTCAGCGATTTCCATAACATGTGTTGTCAAAACAATGGTTGCGCCTTCTTTGGTCTTTCCCACCAAGAGTTCTTTAACTTGCCGGGCCACAGCTGCATCAAGGCCTGAGAAAGGCTCGTCCAAGAGCAGCAGTTTTGGATCATGCAACAGCGCGCCAGCAAGCGCAGTCTTTTGCTTCATGCCGCGCGAAAAAGTCTCACAGCGCTTATCGCGCTCTTCCCACAAATCCATCCAACGCAATAATTCTTCGGCGCGTTTTTCCGCCACACTGGCTTCTACCGACCACAGACCTGCGATGAACTCGAGATATTCCATCGGCGTCAGCTTGTCATAGAGCAAAGGCTCATCGGGCAGCCAAGCGGTGATGGATTTTACCCCGCGCGGATCGGTTGAAACATCGCGGCCAAACACCGAAATACTGCCTTCATCGGCCTGAAGCAGACCTGCAATCATTCGCATGGTTGTGGTCTTGCCCGCCCCGTTTGCGCCCAAGAGCCCATAGAAAGAGCCTGGTGCCAGTGTCAGATTAAAGTCTGATACAGCGGTCTTGGTGCCAAATCGTTTCGTTAGCGATTTGATCTCAAGGGCGGGAAGGGGATGGGTCGTCATAAGCATTCCTGTTCTTCAATCACCTGATCTAACGCGCAAGGTTCGAAGACAGGCCCTTACTTCTAACCGAATGGGTGTTTCGAAGCCGTGAATCTTTGTCCGAAATCATGTCGTCATGTGTAGGATTGGCGCTGGAATGGCAGCTGGCAGCACCTAGGCAATTCTTAACACGTCAAAGCTGGTCTAGATTAACGCTGTCCTTGAACCGTTACCGGCGAAAAGACATGAACGCTGTGGGACAATCTTTAGCTCGCAAGTCTCGCATGACTGGAGGCCAATGAAGGGATTCTGGCGGCCTTGTGTCAGCCAACGAGGCTGTTCATCCCGGAACTTTGGGCAGTTGTTTCGCGTATCTTCTACTCATTTTGTCCCATAACATATATTATGCGAATTACGGATTTTGGGATTATGGCGATGGTGATCGTGCCGTGCACGGCTCACCTGTCGACGGCGGTTTAAGTTTCTTCCGCCTCCCTTGACCTTCGATCCCAGTGGCGCTTGCGTGAAACAGATTTTCTTGGCCTAAGCACCTGCCCGCTGCAGCTCTTAGCCTTGCCGAGTGCGATGAATGGATCATCTCACATTAGGTCGAAAGTGCTGATTGTGCGGCTTTGGCCTCGCTTTTGTGATACCACTACGGGCAATCGCCCTGCTTTGGTGCTGCTTGCACAATTTAGAACTTGTCGCTCGACCGTGAAAATGATTTCACAACAAGTGGCTAAGGTGAAATCAGGAGATGAATGATGAAGAAATGGATTGTGGGCCTTTCCCTAGCCTTCAGCGCGGCAGTTGGAATTGCCGTAGCTGCTTCGGGTCAATCAACTCCCCAAAAGCCAAAGGCCGCACCAGCCCCAGTTCAAACGCCAACGCCAACGAAAGCACCAAGCATGACATCTCCCAATCTATTTGAAGGACTGATGGGCGGACAAATCAATTTGGCGGATTACCGAGGCAAAGTCGTTTTGGTGGTCAATACGGCGTCGCAATGCGGCTATACGGGCCAATATGCGGGCCTCGAAACCCTGTGGAAATCACGGCAACGTGAAGGTCTTGTCATAGTTGGCGTGCCTTCGAATGACTTTGGCGGCCAAGAACCTGGCAGCGCCGCCGAGATCAAGAAGTTTTGCGAGCTTAATTATGGAGTCACCTTCCCGATGGCGGCCAAATATGTCGTGCGCGGCCCAAGCGCGCATCCATTTTATCGCAATGCTTTGAATGTGTTAGGGCCAAAAGCTGAACCGAAATGGAATTTCCATAAGATTTTGATCGGTAAGGATGGGCGTCCTATTGCCGCCTTCCCGTCCGCTGTGACGCCCCAATCGGCAGAGCTTTCAACAGCCATTACAAACGCGCTTGGAAAAACCAGTCAGTAACATAAGTGGTTCCAATCCCTTAGCTAGGGGCTTGGCGTTTGGCCCAAAGGGTGACAAGATCAAAAATATGAGCCCGAACCAATACGGGCCTTCGGAGGAAGTATGGCAATCGATCCAGCAAAGCCCGCCCCAACGGGTTCTAAAGTCGCTTTGTCTCGTATTCTAGCTTTCTCCGCGCCCAGCCTGCCCCTTGCGGCCCTAGGTCTACCCCTCGTCGTTCAATTGCCACCCCATTATGCGGGCTATATCGGCTTGGAAATTGGCATTGTCGGCCTTCTTTTCATGCTCGCGCGCATCCTCGATATTGGGGTTGACGTGGGGATTGGCCTTGCGATGGACCAAACGCGCACGCGGATTGGCCGATTCTCGCCATGGCTTGTGATGTCCATTCCGGTCATTATGGTGGGCTCCTATTTCCTCTTCATGGCAAAACCCGGAGCCGATGCCACTTATCTGGCCTTCTGGTTGTTCTTTACCTATGTTGGCTTTTCCATGGGCTCACTCTCGCAAATGTCGCTTGGCGCGACGTTGAGTGATAATTATCATGAGAGGTCGCGCGTCTTTGTGTTCTGGCAGGCGGGCAATGTGGTGGGCATGTTGCTGGTTCTGATGATCCCTGTTCTGACCCATTCGCAGGGCGGAACCGCTGCCGATGGCGTACAAGGCATGGGTTGGTTCATCGTTGTCCTGATGCCGATTACCGCGCTTATCGCAGCAGTCTTTGCTAAAGAAGAAGCGCCCAAGGCCAAGGCCAAGAAAACAAATCTAAAGGATGTCATTTCCCTATTTAAATCTGATGCTTGTCGGCGTCTGTTGATTTGTGATCTTCTGCTGATGTTTGGCTCGGGTGTGACTGGAGGTTTGTTTCTTTTCTATTTTGATGCGGTCAAGGGCTTTGGCGGTTTGGCAGCGGCCTTGTTGCTGATCTATTTCATCGCAGGTCTGATCGGGGCCCCGATCTGGACCATGATTGCCCGGCGCTGGGGAAAACATGTCTCCCTCCTGTGCGCCTGCATTTATACGGCGGTCAGCTTGCCCTTTGTCATGCTGCTGCCGGAAGGCAATTTCATCGCGACAGCGGCCGGCATGGCGGTGGCTGGGATTGTCTATACATCCGGTGCCTATCTTCTCCGCGCCATGATGGCCGATATTGGCGATGAGGATTTGTTACAAACCGGGCAAGACCGCACGGGCCTTCTTTATGCTTTGGTGACGCTGACGGGCAAGGCAGGCTATGCCTTGGCAGTTGGGGTTACCTATATCGGGCTTGGCCTTTTCGGCTTTAATTCCAAGCTGGGCGGCGAAAATACGCCCGAGGCTTTGGCCGGCCTAACCTTCTTATTCATTGGCTTGCCAGTTATCGTCAATCTTATTGGGGCCTTGCTCTTGGTCAAATATCCCATCGATGCCAAGCGCCAGGCAGAGCTTCAAGCGGCCATTGCGGCTAAGCGAGACCTCGAACAGCAAGCATCTCAGACAGCATAGAATCGCACCATAGTGGGGCGATGACCCATCCCAGCTCCATTGACCGCCTCCTCACGATTATGGCTGCCTTGCGCACCCCAGAGACAGGCTGTCCTTGGGACCTTGAGCAAAGCTTTGCCACCATCGCCCCCTATACGATCGAAGAAGCCTATGAAGTGGCCGACGCGATAGCTCAAGGCAATTTGGTTGCCTTGAAGGAAGAGCTAGGCGACCTTTTGTTTCAAGTGGTGTTTCACGCCCGCATGGCCGAGGAACAAGGCGCTTTTGCCTTCGAGGATGTCGTCCAAGGCCTGTCAGACAAAATGGAGGCGCGTCACCCGCACGTCTTCGGCACCCGCCAAATTGAGACTGCCGAGCAACAAACCCAGAATTGGGAGGTGATGAAGGCGAAAGAGCGCGCCGCCAAACATGCCGATGATCCAAGCCTTCTCGCCGATATTCCCTTGGCCCTGCCCGCCCTCATGCGCGCTGAAAAACTTACTAAGCGCGCTGCCCGCGTTGGCTTTGATTGGCCGAGCCTCGAAGAAGTCTTTGCCAAGCTCACCGAAGAGATAGGCGAAACCCGCGAGGCCATTGCCGAGGGCGATCAGGCCCATATTGAAGAGGAGATTGGCGATGTTCTCTTTGTGCTGGCAAACCTTGCGCGCAAGGCGAAAGTAGACCCCGAGGTTGCGCTGCGGGCTGCCAATGCCAAGTTTGAGCGTCGCTTCCGCTGGATCGAACAGGCCCTGCGGCAGGAGGGCAAAAGCCCTGAAACCTCAAGCCTCGAGGAAATGGACGGGCTCTGGAACCTCGCCAAGCGAAACGAACGGAACCTCTGAGAGAATTTGCGGCCATTGCGCCACAAAACGGGCCGCATCATCGGCGGTCAGGCGCACTTTCAGATGGGTAAAGCCCTGCTCGTCGGTTTCTTCGTGGCGGACAGCCCCCTTGCGGAATAACCAGGCCCGCGCCGCGCCTTGATCTGGCCCAATGACAAGATCTAGCGGGCGGGCATCCAGCGCGAGCTCAGAATCAATCAAGGCAAAGAGGTCCTTGACCCCTTCCCCAGTCAAAGCCGAGACACAAATGCCTTGGGCCGTGCCATCAAGGCCTGAAGCGGCAGCTCGCGCTCGGACATAGGCAGCACCCGCTTCATCCAAGCAATCAATCTTGTTCCAAGCCTCAATCAAGGGTGGCTTGCTTTCATGGTCCGACAGCACACGGTCGAGCACCAATTCCACATCCCGGCGCTGATTATCGCTTTCAGCATGGGCGATATCGCGAACATGAACCAGAAGATCTGCTTGGGCGACTTCTTCGAGCGTGGCCCGGAAGGCTGCCACCAATTCGGTCGGCAAATCGGTGATAAAGCCCACGGTATCGGACAAGATCACGTCTCTGCCAGTCGGGGTACGCACGGCGCGCAAGGTCGTATCCAAGGTGGCAAAGGGCATGTCCTTGGCCAAGACGTCGGCGGAGGCGGCACGATTAAACAAGGTAGACTTACCCGCATTGGTATAACCAACCAAAGCGATGACAGGATAAGGCACACGCTTGCGGCTTGCCCGTTGGAGGGCCCGCGTCCGCTTAACCTCTTCCAGCTCTTTTTTTAGCTTCAGGATTTTGTCGGCAATCATACGACGATCGAGCTCGATTTGCCGTTCCCCCGGCCCGCCCGTTTTCCCGGTACCCCCACGCTGGCGCTCCAAGTGGGTCCAAGTCTTGACCAAGCGGGACTTCTCATAGCTGAGGCATGCCAATTCGACTTGCAAGCGCCCTTCCCGCGTCCGCGCCCGCCGGGCAAAAATCTCAAGGATGAGGCCGGTACGATCAACCACTTTAACCTGCAGCTCTTTTTCAAGATTGCGCTGCTGTACCGGCGACATTTGGTCATCAAGAATTAGAACATCGACCTTCAGCTCTTCACACTGAACTTTGAGCTCTTCAATCTTGCCTGTCCCGAAATAGGCACCCGGGCGCACCTGGCGCAGGGGCTCAAGCCGCCCATCGGCCACGTCAAGGTCAAGGGCTTCCGCAAGCCCACAGGCCTCAATCAGGCGCAAATCAGGGTCACGACTAGCCGCGGCGTCGCTTCGAAGCGGGTGGATGACCAAGGCCCGCTGTACGGGCGCCTGACGATCGATCAAATGCGATTATCCTAGCTCTGTGGCACAACTACAGACCATCTGTAGCCGCATCAGCATGATCCTTTAGACCAATAATGACAAGGAAGCCCTAGTCGAGGTCCGCTGGGTCGCCCTCAAACATCTGAACCGGCGCGCCGGGCATAATGGTCGAGATGGCATGCTTATACACCAGTTGCACCTGACCGTCGCGGCGTAGCAACACACAAAAATTGTCAAACCAAGTGACGACGCCTTGAAGTTTCACCCCATTCACCAGAAAAATGGTCAGCGGCGTGCGCGACTTCCGGACCGCGTTTAAAAATGTATCCTGCAGATTCTGTTTTTTGTCGGCAGACATTGTAAGCCCTGTCTTTTTTTGGGTAACGCACTTCGCTACCTGAGTCTCTCATTAGGCAGTCCTTCTTGGAAATTTCAATCCAGAAGAGTGTTGTCTAAGGCTTTTTTACTGATGTTTGTTGCGAAAGATAGGTTTCCCGCAGTTTTCGTGCAATTGGACCGGGCGCACCCTCACCGATTTTCTCGCCATCTAAGCCAATGACCGGGGTTACGAAGCTTGTGGCAGAGGTAATGAAGGCTTCGCGGGCTTGAAGGGCCTCGTCGCGTGAAAAGGCCCTTTCTTCAAAGGCAAAGCCCAAAGCCTGTGCCGTCTTGATGATGGTATCACGCGTTATCCCGCGCAAAATGGCATGGGTTGCTGG
>NZ_JADCBK010000074.1 GCF_020253525.1 Aquidulcibacter sp. | reverse complement strand
GGGGATGACATCGTGGGGGTGGGGAGAGTTTCTATCTAGAAGCGTTTTGGTGATCCTTCCGGTCCACCAAACCGCTTCTTCTAGCATGATTGGGCGATTTGACGGGTCAAGTCCGCTTCGCGCCGCTCCGCGGCAGATTTCCAAAGGAAATCTGGACTTGACGCGACCAATCGCCCACGAACAATAACGTATGGCCTTTGGTGTAGGCAGAGCCTGCACCAAAGCCTTCCAGAGGAAAGAAACCAAAAGCGACATCATCCCGGACGGCGGAGCCGAGTCCCAGACCTTGTGCCGCAAAGTACCACGAGTTCCCTGCACTCCAGGTGTTCCGGTAGCGATGAAATTGGGGGGACAAGGCCCCTCACCGCGCCGCGCTTAGGTTAATCGCGCAAGACGTAGCGGCGATTGACCGGTTGGATGGGTCTGGCATTCATCGGGAACAGAGCTTGGAAAGCTTCCACATCCTTTTGCGAGACCAAGATTGGCGTCGACAAAACAGTCCACAAAACCGTTTCAGAACAAGGAGGTGTGGTGAGAGAGCCCTGATAGCGATAAACCCCATCAATAGGCGCGATCATGCCGCGCTGCTCAATCATACCCAAGCTGGCAGAGCCCTCGTCTTTCGGGGCCTTTTCCATAATGGTTGAGAAAAGGGGATTTTCCCCGCCTGGCATCATCAAGACACCAATGACTGCCAGCCGGCCCTCGGCATTTTTGTGCACGAAATGGACTTCCATCGGATAATTGCGTCCATCGATTGTGTGCTCAGACGGAGTATGGAAATGGAATTGAATGAGATCAAAGCGCTCGCCATCAATGGTGGCATAGCCGCCATCCTTGCCCTCAACTTGGATGGTGTGACCATTATTGACGACGCTCCAGTCACCGGGATTCCAATGCAGCGCAATATTGGAAACTTCCGCATCCACCCCGCCTGTTAAGTCAATTGGCGATTGTTCTTGGCCAGAGGCGCAAGCCTTATTGGCCTCGGCCATCTTGCCCCAATTTTCCGGCCCATTAGCGCCTTCATAGTCCCAATGCGCGCCCTCTTTTCCAGGAAGCAAATGCGACAGAATCGACTTTTCTTCTTTCTCCGGGGCGGCGTGTGCATCGGCGGTTTCGTGGGCGGCGGGCGCGCTGTGGGCATCGGCGGCATCGTGCTTTGCCTCAGCCGCAGCATGGGGTGCCTCACCGCTCATCAAGGCCTTGGCCGTACCAATTCCAATCACGCCCACCAAGGCTACAATTCCAATACCTGCCAACACACGCTTCATGGCCGCATCCTTCGCTTTGTTGGCCCCAAGCTTAACCATGAGGCGTTAAGCCTTTCTCACTTTTCTGTGAGGCGGTTGTGAGCAGCGTGTGTGGGAAGTGCCGGTCTCCTTCTTCTTTAGAGTCTGCACATGCGCATCGAGTTGAAGAACGTGGAAACGCTTTGGCGCTCATTCTAGTCACCTAACCGCTGTTTCAATTGTCCGTGCGACATCTGAGTAGTCACGTGCGCAGCTTTGCTGCGCCGGGAGACGATCCATTTTGGTGAAACGGCGCTTCCACCAAAATGGGTGCAGACGGAAATGCTACTTTCAGCGACGTCATCCCCGATGGCGTCAGCCAACCGGGGATCTTATGCCGTAAACTCGCGGAGGTTCCCGCTCTCCACGTCGTTCCGGCGGGGATGGCATCGTGGGGTCTGCGCGGCAAAACCCAAGCACAAAAAAGGCCCCGAACTACTCCGGGGCCTTTTGAGATAAACGTGGAAAGAGAAGCCTATTCGGTGCCGAGGTCGACAACGTCCATACCGGCCACTTCGGCAGGCAATGGCTCCATCGCGCTTTCTTGCTCGATCGCAGCATCGGCATCCTGATAGGCGGCAATTGCCTTCAAGCGGCGCAGTGCACCACCGGTACCGGCTGGGATCAGGCGGCCCACGATGACGTTTTCCTTGAGCCCTTCCAAGGTGTCGTGCTTGCCATTGACCGCCGCATCGGTGAGGACGCGGGTGGTTTCTTGGAACGACGCGGCCGAGATGAACGAACGTGTCTGCAGCGAGGCTTTGGTGATGCCCAGAAGCACTGGCTCTGCGGTTGCTTCGCGCAGACCCAATTCCTTCATGCGGGCGTTTTCATCGATCAGATCGACTTCATCAATGGCATCGCCCTTGATCATGTCGGTATCACCTGGATCGGTGACTTCCACCTTCTGCAACATCTGGCGGACGATGGTTTCAATGTGCTTGTCATTGATACCCACGCCTTGGAGACGATAGACCTTCTGGATTTCTTCAACCAGATATTCGGCCAAAGCCTCCACGCCCAGAACCGCCAAGATATCTTGTGGGGCTGGGTTGCCATCGAGCAGATATTCGCCGCGCTTGATCCGGTCACCATCTTGAACCGACAAGTGCTTACCCTTGGCGATCAGATAGGTTGCGGGCTCCAGCGTCTCATCATCGGGGATGATCAGAACTTTGCGCTTGTTCTTATAGTCCTTACCGAACTCTACCCGACCGTCGATTTCTGCGATGATCGCATGATCTTTCGGACGACGGGCTTCGAACAATTCTGCCACGCGTGGCAGACCGCCGGTGATGTCGCGGGTCTTGGCCCCACCGGTCGCAACACGCGACAAAGTGGCACCTGGCCCGATCAACTCACCATCTGTGACCGACAAGATCGCATCGATTGGCAAGGTGTAGACCGCGTCTGCGCCATTGGCCAATTTCACGAAGCTGCCATCTTCATTGAGCAGAGCAACGGCTGGGCGAAGGTCGTTATTGGCTTTCGAACCGCGCCAATCGATCACGCGCTTGGACGAAATGCCGGTGGCGTCGTCCAACTCGTCGCGGGCCGAAACACCGTCCACGAGGTCTTGCAAACGCACGCGCCCGCCAACTTCGGTGACGATTGGGGTTGCAAACGGGTCCCAGTCGGCCAGACGCTGGCCGCGAACAACCTTGGTCTTGTCTTCTGCCCGGATGCGCGCACCAAATGGCAATTTGAAGGACTGGCGTTCTTTGCCTTCACCATCGAACACGGCGATCACCATGTTGCGGCTCAAGCAGACCAAATCGCCATCATCGCGCTTCACCGTTGCACGGTTGATGAAGCGAACTTCCCCATCAAGACCGGCTTCCATGAAGCTGGTATCGGCCACCTGAGCCGCACCACCAATGTGGAAGGTCCGCATGGTCAGCTGCGTACCAGGCTCACCAATCGATTGGGCCGCGATAACGCCAACAGCTTCACCATGGTTGACGCGGGTACCGCGGGCAAGGTCACGGCCATAGCAGGTCGCGCACACACCGTTGCGGGTTTCACACGTCAGCGGCGAACGCACCTTAATGGTCTGCACGCCCGCCTTTTCGATGGCGATGGCAATATCTTCATCCACATAGGTGTCTTGCGGATAGAGGACTTCGCCGGTTTGTGGGTCCACGGCGTCTTGCGCCAAGGTCCGGCCCAGAATGCGCTGTTCCAAGGAGACGATGACTTCCGCCCCTTCGGTGACAGCCCGCAACTCGATCCCCATCGAGGTGCCGCAATCTTCTTCGGTGATGATGCAATCCTGCGCCACGTCGACCAAACGACGGGTCAGGTAACCCGAGTTTGCGGTCTTCAATGCGGTATCGGCCAAGCCTTTACGCGCACCGTGGGTGGAGTTGAAGTATTCCTGAACCGTCAGGCCTTCTTTGAAGTTCGAGATGATCGGCGTTTCGATGATCTCGCCCGATGGCTTGGCCATCAGACCGCGCATCCCGGCCAATTGCTTCATCTGGTTCTTCGAACCACGGGCACCGGAGTGGGCCATCATGTAAACGGAGTTCATCTCCAAGGTCTTGCCGTCGCGACCGGGGCGCAGCTTCGAGACTTCTTCCATCATCGCATCTGCCACGCGGTCGGTACATTTCGACCAAGCATCCACGACTTTGTTGTACTTCTCACCCTTGGTGATCAGACCATCAGAATATTGTTGCTCATATTCTTCCACGCTGGTCCGGGTTGCTTCGACCATGGCTTCCTTTTCAGGTGGCACAACCATGTCGGCCATGCCGAAGGAGATGCCGGCCTTACAAGCTTCCTTGAAGCCCAATTGCATCATGCGGTCTGCAAAGATCACCGTCGCCTTCTGACCGCAGAAGCGGTAGACTTGGTCGATGATGTTGGAGACTTCCTTCTTGGTCATCAACTGATTGACGATCGTTGGCGGCACCTTGGGGTGACGGGGCAACAGATCCGCAATCATGAAGCGGCCTGGGGTCGTGTTGATCGTCTTGGTGACGGGCTTGCCGTCCTCATCCACGCCGACATAGCGGGCTTTGATCTTCGAGTGCAGCGTCACCACGCCAGCATCCAAAGCGGCTTCGATTTCGCCCAAGTCCCGGAAGGCCTTGCCTTCGCCGATTTCGCCATCGCGCTCAATCGACAAGAAGTAGAGACCCAAGACGATGTCTTGGCTTGGCACGATGATGGGCTTGCCGCTTGCAGGGCTCAAGATGTTGTTGGTCGACATCATCAGCACGCGGGCTTCAAGCTGGGCTTCAATCGACAAAGGCACGTGAACAGCCATTTGGTCGCCGTCGAAGTCGGCGTTGAACGCGGTACAGACCAGCGGGTGCAGCTGGATGGCCTTACCTTCGATCAGCTTTGGTTCGAAGGCTTGGATGCCCAAGCGGTGCAAGGTCGGTGCGCGGTTCAACATCACGGGATGCTCGCGGATCACTTCATCGAGAATGTCCCACACTTCTGGACGCTCTTTCTCCACGAGCTTCTTCGACTGCTTCACCGTGCTGGACAGGCCCTTGGCGTCCAGGCGTTGGTAGATGAAGGGTTTGAACAATTCCAAAGCCATCTTCTTGGGCAGACCGCACTCATGCAGCTTCAATTCTGGACCCACGGTGATCACCGAACGGCCAGAATAGTCGACGCGCTTACCAAGCAAGTTCTGACGGAAGCGACCTTGCTTGCCCTTCAACATGTCGGCCAAGGACTTCAGCGGACGCTTGTTGGCGCCGGTGATGACGCGACCGCGACGGCCGTTATCGAACAAGGCGTCAACGGATTCTTGCAACATGCGCTTTTCGTTGCGCACGATGATGTCTGGCGCACGCAGCTCAATCAGGCGCTTCAAACGGTTGTTGCGGTTGATCACGCGGCGATAGAGGTCGTTCAAGTCAGAGGTTGCAAACCGGCCACCATCCAGAGGCACCAAGGGGCGCAATTCTGGTGGGATGACGGGGATGTTCGTCATGATCATCCATTCTGGACGGTTGCCAGAATTCATGAAGGCTTCGATCAGCTTCAAACGCTTGGCGAGCTTCTTTGGCTTCAGCTCTGTCGTGCATTCAGAGATGTCGATGCGGATCTGCTTAGCAGTCTCTTCCAGATCGATGGCTTCCAGCATGGTGCGAACAGCTTCGGCCCCAATGCCCACGGTGAAACTGTCTTCGCCATAGGTGTCTTGGGCTTCATAAAGCTCGTTCTCATCGATCAGCTGACGCTCTGTGAAAGGCGTAATGCCTGGCTCGATCACGATGTGACGTTCAAAATAGAGAACTTTTTCAACATCCTTCAGCGCCATATCCAGCATCAAAGCAATGCGCGATGGCAAGGACTTCAAGAACCAGATGTGGGCGACAGGTGCAGCCAATTCGATATGGCCCATGCGCTCGCGGCGCACGCGCTGCAGGGTAACTTCCACGCCGCATTTTTCGCAGGTGACGCCCTTATACTTGATACGCTTATACTTGCCGCACAAGCACTCATAGTCCTTGATCGGTCCAAAGATACGGGCGCAGAACAGGCCGTCGCGCTCGGGTTTAAAGGTCCGATAATTGATGGTTTCTGGCTTTTTCACTTCGCCATAGGACCAAGCCTTGATTTGGTCGGGGCTGGCCAAAGCAATGCGGATATTGTCGAATTGTGGGGCAATGGCTTGTGGGCCAAAGATGTTCATCACGTCTTGATTCATAGAACCCAGTCTCCCGTTCTCGTGAAGAGAACAAAGCGGAGCGTGCAAACCACGCCCCGCAAACTCAATCAAATGTGGATTATTTCTTCGGTGGGAGTTGTCCGCCAGCACCATCGCCAACAGCAGCCCCCATCCCTTCAACCAGCTCCACGTTCAGACCCAAGGAACGCATTTCCTTGATCAAAACATTGAACGATTCAGGGATACCGACTTCGAACGTATCATCACCGCGCACGATGCTCTCATACACTTTGGTCCGGCCAGCGACGTCGTCGGACTTCACCGTCAACATCTCTTGCAGGGTATAAGCGGCGCCATAGGCTTCCAGCGCCCAGACTTCCATTTCCCCAAAGCGCTGACCGCCAAACTGTGCCTTACCGCCGAGCGGCTGCTGGGTGACGAGCGAGTATGGACCGATCGAACGGGCGTGGATCTTGTCATCCACCAAGTGGTGCAGCTTGAGCATGTAGATATAGCCCACGGTGACCTTGCGCTTAAACGCCTCACCGGTACGGCCATCATACAACGTGCTCTGACCGGTTTCATCATTGCCCGTGCGGCGCAACAATTCCCGGATGTCGCTTTCGCGTGCACCGTCGAACACAGGGGTTGCAATCGGAACGCCGAACGACAGGTTCCGACCCAAGATTTTCAGGTCTTCTTCGCTGGTTGGCAATTCCTCATTCGGGCCATAAATGCTGGTCAAGGTTTCGACAAAGCGTGCCTTGTCCCCTGCCCGCTCATAGGCTTCTAAGGCGTCCTTGACTTGCTTGCCAAGGCCCGCGCAGGCCCAACCCAAGTGGGTTTCGAGGATCTGACCCACGTTCATCCGCGATGGCACGCCCAAGGGGTTCAGCACGATATCAACATGGGTGCCATCTTCGAGGAATGGCATGTCTTCGATGGGGGTGATGCGCGAGATAACCCCTTTGTTGCCGTGACGACCGGCCATTTTGTCGCCGGGCTGCAGCTTGCGCTTCACTGCCACGAAGACTTTGACGACCTTCATCACGCCTGGAGGCAATTCATCGCCACGACGCAGCTTTTCAACCTTGTCTTCAAAGCGGGCATCCAAGCTGCGCTTTGCATCTTGGAACAGCTTCTGAATGGCTTCGATTTCGCCCATCGCCGCTTCATCGGCAATGGCGATCTGCCACCATTGCCCCTTGGAGAAGTCTGCCAAGGTTTCTTCGGTGATCTCGCCTTTGCTGAAGCCCTTTGGACCCGACAGGCCTTCCTTGCCGACCAGCAATTCCTTCAAGCGGCCATAGATGTTGCGCTCAAGGATTGCCAACTCATCGTCACGGTCCTTGGCCAAACGTTCAATTTCCTCACGCTCGATTTGCATCGCGCGCTGGTCCTTGTCGACGCCGTGGCGGTTGAACACGCGGACTTCCACAACCGTGCCTTGAACGCCAGGTGGCACTTTCAAAGAGGTGTCGCGAACGTCAGAGGCCTTTTCACCGAAGATCGCCCGCAAGAGCTTTTCTTCTGGTGTCATGGGGGTTTCGCCCTTTGGCGTAACCTTGCCGACCAGAATGTCGCCTGGATTCACTTCCGCACCAATGGCCACGATACCTGCTTCATCCAAGTTCCGCAGGCTTTCTTCGCCGACGTTTGGAATGTCGCGGGTGATTTCTTCGGGGCCGAGCTTGGTATCGCGTGCCGAAATCTCAAACTCTTCCAAGTGGATCGAGGTGAAGACGTCGTCGCGCACGATGCGCTCGGAAATCAAGATGGAGTCTTCGAAGTTGTAACCGTTCCAAGGCATGAACGCGACGAGCACGTTACGGCCTAGAGCCAATTCACCCAGATCCGTCGATGGACCATCGGCGATGATGTCGCCATCACGGACCAAATCGCCAACCCGCACTAAAGGACGCTGGTTGATACAGGTGTTTTGGTTTGAACGCTGGAACTTAATCAAGCGATAGATATCAACGCCTGGCTTGGTTGGATCGGTTTCTTCAGTCGCACGCACAACGATACGTGTGCCGTCGATCTGCTCGACGATGCCGGGACGGCGGGCGACGATGGTAGCGCCAGAGTCGCGCGCCACAACGCCTTCCATGCCGGTGCCGACGAGAGGTGCTTCGGCTTTCACCAAAGGCACGGCCTGACGTTGCATGTTCGAGCCCATCAGAGCGCGGTTTGCGTCGTCATTTTCCAAGAATGGGATCAGGGCCGCAGCTACCGAAACCACCTGCTTGGGCGACACGTCGATGAATTCGATCAGATCGCGGTGCAGAATGGTGGCATCGCCGTTTTGACGGGCTTCGACCAATTCTTCGGTGATATAGCCGGTTTCATCCACGGGCGAGTTTGCCTGTGCAATCGCATATTTGGCTTCTTCAACTGCCGAGAGATAGATCACCTCTTCTTGCATCTTGCCATTGATCACCCGGCGATACGGGCTTTCGATAAAGCCGTACTTATTGACGCGCGCAAACGTCGCCAAAGAGTTGATCAGACCGATATTCGGACCTTCTGGCGTTTCGATGGGGCAGATACGGCCATAATGGGTTGGGTGCACGTCGCGGACTTCAAAGCCTGCACGCTCGCGGGTCAAACCACCGGGGCCCAAGGCCGACAAGCGGCGCTTGTGGGTGATTTCCGACAGCGGGTTGGTTTGGTCCATGAATTGCGACAATTGCGATGAGCCGAAGAACTCACGCACGGCAGCGGCGGCTGGCTTAGCGTTGATCAAATCATGCGGCATGACGGTGTCGATATCGATCGAGCCCATGCGTTCCTTGATCGCACGCTCCATACGCAGCAGGCCGACGCGATATTGATTTTCCATCAATTCGCCGACCGAACGGACGCGGCGGTTGCCGAGGTTATCGATGTCGTCGATTTCGCCACGGCCATCGCGCAGACCAACCAAGACCTTCAGAACTTCAATGATGTCTTCCTTGCGCAGAACGCGCATTTCGTCATCCACATCGAGGTCGAGGCGCATGTTCATTTTCACGCGGCCCACGGCCGAGAGATCATAGCGCTCCTTGTCGAAGAACAAGGATTGGAACATGGCTTGCGCGGTTTCTTGCGTTGGTGGCTCACCAGGACGCATCACGCGGTAGATGTCGGTCAAAGCGCTTTCGCGGCCGTCATTCTTGTCCAGAACGATGGTGTTGCGCATC
The DNA here is from genome assembly GCF_020253525.1 of Aquidulcibacter sp. Classification (GTDB taxonomy): domain Bacteria; phylum Pseudomonadota; class Alphaproteobacteria; order Caulobacterales; family Aquidulcibacteraceae; genus Aquidulcibacter. The sequence continues at coordinate 7,582 of NZ_JADCBK010000074.1, read as the reverse complement.
CAAGGACCAACGGTGACATTGTCGATATCCAAGACGTCGATTTCGGTCACGCCAGCTTGGCGCATTTCCACGATTTGAACATGGCTCAACTCTTGGCCGGCTTCGGCATAGATCTCACCATTTTCGGCGCTCGCGATATCGAAGGCTGCAAAGCGGCCAATCAATTGATCGTCTGGCACCAACAAGGTGGTAACACCTTCTTCGGCCAATTTATTCGCGTTGCGAGCCGACAATTTCTTGCCGCCTTCAGCCACCACCTTGCCGGTCGCTGCATCGATCAGATCATAGGCTGGCTTCTGGCCGCGCCAACGCTCTGGCACGAACGGAATGTGCCAACCGCCTTCAGCGGCCGTGTAGGTGATGGTCTTGTAGAAGGTCGACAGAATTTCTTCTGCGTCCATGCCCAAAGCATAGAGAATGGTCGTCGCCGGCAGCTTACGCTTGCGGTCGATACGAACATAGACAACGTCCTTGGCATCAAACTCAAAATCAAGCCACGAACCACGGTATGGAATGACGCGGGCTGCAAACAACAGCTTGCCCGACGAGTGGGTCTTGCCCTTGTCGTGATCGAAGAAGACGCCTGGCGAGCGGTGCATCTGCGAGACGATCACGCGCTCGGTACCATTGACGACGAACGTGCCCTTGTCGGTCATCAAAGGAATGTCGCCCATATAGACGTCTTGTTCCTTGATATCCTTAACCGATTTTGCACCGGTATCTTCGTCGGATTCAAAGGTGATCAGACGCAATTTGACCTTTAGAGGAGCCGAATAGGTCAAGTCGCGCTGGATACATTCATCCACATCAAACTTGGGAGGCTCAAACTCAAAAGAGACATATTCCAGAACGGCACGCTCTTGGAAGTCCTTGATCGGGAACACCGATTTGAAGACAGCTTCAATGCCTTCATCGCGGCGCAATTCTTGCGGCACATCTTTTTGAAGGAACTGGTCATAGGAACTTTTTTGAACCTCAATTAGGTTCGGCATAGTCACTGCCTCGGCAATTTTGCCGAAAGATTTACGAATACGTTTCTTACCCGTGAACGATTGAGCCATCGCTCTTCCCTTCTTGTGGGGCCGCGCGATCATCCAGCGGGGGCTGGGCGCGCAGGCTGCCGAATGATTGCCTGCTCGGGAAAAAGCCCCCTTCAAACGCAATAAACGGTCCCGCAGGCGTGTGGGACCGTAGCGTGGAGATATGAAGGTGCGAGGTGCGTATGTCTTACGTCGCCCTGCAAGTAAAGGGGGATCAGGCAGTCATCACAGCAGATTTATGCCTGAAGGAAACCTGGCCCTTTTTTTGTCCGCACCACCAAGCTTAACAGAGTGTAAAATACGGTAAAGGCGAGAACCATTTCCGACAATTCTTCAAAGACTTCGTGTTGCAACAAGATGCCGGCGCTGACCATCAAGCCGTAGACAGCCGGCCAACAGAAACAATCGCGCAGAAACCGCACAATGGTTAGATGCGCCAAAGACTCCCCATAATGATGGGCGACAGGCGGAAGGAGGATGAGGCACCAACCCAAACCCTGATAAAGCGCGTCGTAGAGACGTGGGGAAACCAAATTATGGAGGTTCGCCTCATGCTGTAGATTGACCTCAACCAGACTTTCCGGGGTAGCAAAGCCCAGCCAATGCTGGCCCCAACTGATTTCTTCACCGATCATGGCCACAAAGCCAAAGATGCCCATCATCAGAATAACCCGCCACATGGGCGCTGCCTTCGCACCATAAATGCTACTGGCACGCCGGAAAAGGACGAGGGCGCACGCAATCGCCAACGCATAGAATAGTACGGTGGCGGTCTCGACGATCCCGCCGTCAAACTGCTCTGAGCCAAAAATCCAAGACTCGGGCTGATGAGTCAGCGTTGCCCAGGCATCGGTCGGCACAAACACGCCCCAGGTCATGAAAAGACCAACAAAGCCCAGCGCCGTTACCGCATCGAATGGATGGGCTATCCGCCCGCTACGATCCAGCCACCGAAACAAGCTCACGATCATAGATACCAAAGCTGACAGCAAGAAGAGTGCGGTCATAATGGGGTTTGAAGCATGGATGGCAAACACGAGACGGCACGCTTTCTAATTTTGTGCGGCCTTCGGCTAGTCTTGGGCCATGGATCGCATTGCGGAATGAGAATACACCCGCTTTCCTTTCTACTTTGTTCACGGGCCCGTGAAGCATAGAAGGCGGCGCACAGTATTTTGGGCACAAAAAACGGGCACCTCCATCACAGAGGTGCCCGCCTTTGTTTTCAGCTTACGCTGAAAGCTTACTTCAATTCGACCTTTGCACCAGCTGCTTCGAGCTGAGCTTTGATCTTGTTGGCTTCGTCCTTGGACACGCCTTCTTTGACTGGCTTTGGAGCTGCTTCGACCAGGTCCTTGGCTTCTTTCAGGCCCAGACCGGTGATGCCGCGAACTTCCTTGATCACTTCGATCTTCTTGTCGCCGAACGACGCGAGAACGACGGTGAATTCGGTTTGCTCTTCAGCAGCTTCAGCAGGAGCAGCAGCGCCACCGCCAACTGCAGCAACAGCCACAGGAGCAGCAGCCGTAACGCCCCACTTTTCTTCCAGAAGCTTTGCGAGGTCAGCAGCTTCCAAAACGGTCAATGCGGACAGGTCTTCGACCAACTTTTCGAGTTTAGACATTTTCGTGTTTCCTGACTTGGATAAGTTTGTAAGTGGTATCGCGGACGACGGACGTCACGCAGCATTCTTGTCGGCATGTGCCTGCAGAACGCGGGCCAATTGGGCGGCAGGTGCTTGAACCACAGCAGCGATTTTCTGGGCTGGTGCCTGGATAACGCCAATGAGTTTCGAACGTAGCTCGTCCAAGGATGGCAAGGTAGCCAGCGACTTGACGCCATTGGCGTCGAGCACTGTTGCGCCCATGAAGCCCCCAGTCAGAACGAGCTTGTCGTTCGACTTGGCGAAGTCTGCCATCAATTTCGGCGCGACCGTTGGGTCTTCCGAAAATGCAACAGCTGTCGGGCCTTTCAGGAGCACATGGGCGCCGTGGCCCGGATGTCCTTCAAGTGCCAGCCTCGCGAGGCGGTTTTTGACCACCTTCACGCCCGCACCAACGGCCGAGGCCTTGATGCGGAGGTCCGTCAATTCCGCGACGGTCATTCCGGTGTAGTGTGCAAACACAACAACGGTATTCTCGTTAAAGACGCTTTTCAGTGTCTCGACGACTTCGGCCTTTTCGGTCCGATCCATCGCGGTCTCCTCAGGTTTGATAGATGGGACCATCCCATCTATCGGTGACTGCCACCTCCCAAAGAAAGGGCGGCGACAGGCCTGCCCGGGGACGAAGGACCTCTGATCCGTTTGTTGCCAAACCTATCATCAGTTACACTCGCTCCCGTCTAACGTGGACCAGAAAGTCTCCTCTCTGATTAAGCCATCACTGGCATCCATGATCTCGGACAGGTTGCTCTAGCTTGATAACAACACAAACCAGAGCATTCGCGCGGGGTTGCCCCCGTTTGAATGGGTAGGACGGGCAGACCCTAAAGCCTGCCCATCAATTCTTTAGGCTGGGACGTTGATCGCAGAAGCGGTGTCAACCTTGACGCCAGGACCCATGGTCGAGGACATCGAAACGCGGCGGACATAGGTGCCCTTCGCGCCGGTTGGCTTTGCTTTCACGAGGGCGTCGACCAATGCGCGGGCATTTTCAACCAAAGCCGCTTCGGTGAAGCTTGCTTTGCCGATGCCAGCATGAACGATACCAGCTTTTTCCACGCGGAACTCAACAGCGCCGCCCTTGGAATCTTCAACAGCCTTTTTGACGTCCATGGTCACAGTGCCGACCTTTGGGTTTGGCATCAGGCCGCGCGGGCCCAAGACCTTACCCAAACGACCAACGAGGGCCATCATGTCTGGGGTTGCGATCACGCGATCAAAGTCCATGCGGCCGCCCTGCACTTCTTCGAGCAAGTCTTCTGCGCCGACGATTTCGGCACCAGCAGCGCGGGCTTCGTCTGCCTTGGGACCGCGAGCAAACACAGCCACGCGAACCGAACGGCCAGAACCGTTTGGCAAATTACAGACACCACGGACCATTTGGTCAGCATACTTTGGTTCAACGCCCAAGTTGACAGCGATATCCACGCCTTCGTCAAACTTGGCCTTGGCATTCGCTTTCACGATCGCGATAGCTTCTTCCAAGGTGTAGAGCTTTTCAGCAACAACGCTTGTGCGGGCGGCTGCGAGCCGTTTTCCAACTTTAGCCATGATTATGCCACCACTTCCAAGCCCATGGAACGTGCCGAGCCAGCGATGATTTTCGTCGCGGCGTCGAGGTCCATAGCGTTCAAGTCTTTCATCTTCTTTTCAGCGATCTCACGGCACTGGGCCATGGTCACCGAACCGGCGCGGTCACGACCTGGTTTCAACGAGCCCTTCGAGAGACCGGCAGCCTTTTTGAGATAGTGCGACGCAGGTGGCGTCTTGATCTCAAAGGTGAAGCTCTTGTCTTGGTAATAGGTGATCACGGTTGGGCAAGGGGTACCCTTTTCCATTTCCTGCGTCTTGGCGTTGAAGCCTTTGCAGAATTCCATGATGTTCAAGCCGCGTTGACCCAACGCAGGCCCGATTGGTGGAGCAGGCTTTGCTTCGCCTGCCATCACCTCGAGCTTAATTTGCCCGAGAACTTTCTTCGCCATAGTCCCACTCCTAAAAGCCACCCTATTCAGGTGTGCTTGGGTTTTTCGATCTGACCAGCCCAGCTGGAAGATCGAGGGTTACGTGGTCCGGCCGCGCTGGCTTAATTTGCGCGAACCTCCCACATCTCATGAACCGGTGGATTAGCTGAGCTTTTCCACCTGCCCATATTCAAGTTCAACCGGTGTTGACCGGCCGAAGATTGAAACTGCAACTTTGAGGCGCTGACGCGTCTCATCGACTTCTTCAACATGGCCTTCGAAGGAAGCAAATGGGCCATCCATAACCCGCACCTTCTCGCCCAAATCGAACGAAACAATTTGCTTTGGACGCTCAACACCGTCTTCGACCACGCCGAGAATGCGCTGAACTTCACGCTCAGACACAGGCGTTGGACGCTTACCCGCATCAGCACCCAAAAATCCGGTCACCTTCGGGGTGTCCTTTACCAAGTGATAGGTGGCGTCATCCAACTCCATCTTCACCAAAACATAGCCGGGGAAGAAGCGGCGCTCGCTCACGCGTTTGCGGCCACGGACAGTCTCTGTCACTTCTTCTGACGGCACCAGAACTTGCTCAACCTTGTCGGCCAAGCCTTTCTGGGCGGCAGTCTCTTTAATCTGTTCTGCAACTTTCTTCTCGAAGTTCGAGTAAGCGTGCACGATATACCATTTGGCGCTCAACCTATTGTCCCCCGCCAATGCCGAGTATGAAACCAACTGCGCTGCGCAACAGCAAGTCAACTAAGAAAAAGAAGATCGCGGCAACCACGACCATCAAAAATACGAAAACAGTCGAAACCAAAGTCTCATTGCGCGACGCCCAGGAAACCTTGCGGATTTCCGAACGCACGTCCTTAAAGTACTGGACGAGGCCAGACTTCTTGACCGCAGGCTTTGGAGCCGGAGTGGGCGTGGTTGGTGCTTGTGCCATGATGTTTTAGGTGGTGCGGGCAACCCGAAAGCGCCAGCCCCAATCGTTCCTGTTTTGCATTCCGTTGAGCAACCCCTTAATCGAGGCCACCCTGTTCCCATTACTATCCCGCGCCTGGCAGGGGCTGAGGGACTCGAACCCACGACCCTCGGTTTTGGAGACCGATGCTCTACCAGCTGAGCTAAACCCCTAAAGCGCGCCGCGCCCGAAGGCGTTAGACCTTGGGCGCGGACCGCCGCATATGCCCGAACACCCCTTCTGACGCAAGGGGGGCAAGTGAAACAAGTCGCATTGTTTGATGCTATCTGCGCAGTGACAATACGCCATTTGACTAACGAGTATCCCCACAACGAAAAACTGTCGTCAAATTGTTGCAGCAACGCAACACACGACAAATAGAGTCGCTCATGCGGCGAATTTCACCATCTCCAAGGTAGATTGATCCGTGTTCGCACGTTAGCCAACTCGTCCATCAGCAATTCGGCGCTTCAGATTCCTCCTCGACCACTCCGGTCTTACTGGGGCGAAACAACGGATTGGCGATTACACAATCAGGATGGACTTCACATGAGATTTACACGTCACCTCGCCTTGGCTTCGGTTAGTGCTGTTGCCTTTAGCACGCTGGCATTCGCACCCGGATTGGCCGCTGCGCAAACCGCAGCTGCAACCGAAGAACCAACCGGCATCGAAACCGTTATCGTGACGGCTCGCAAGCGCGAAGAGAGCAGCCAAGACGTGCCCGCCTCGCTGACGACAGTGCGTGGTGATGCGCTCACGACGCTCACGTCGGGCGGCGCAGACATGAACGCTTTCTCTGGTCGCGTGCCATCGCTGGTTGTCGAAAGCTCCTTCGGCCGAACCTTCCCCCGCTTCTATCTGCGTGGACTTGGCAATTCGGACTTCGACCTCAACGCCTCGCAGCCTGTATCGCTAATCTATGACGAAGTCGTGTTTGAAAACCCAGTTCTCAAAGGTTTTCCTGTATTTGACGTGGAGCGCATTGAAGTCTTGCGCGGGCCGCAAGGCACGTTGTTTGGCCGAAATACGCCAGCCGGTATCGTCAAATTCGACAGCGTGAAGCCCAATGGCAAATCGAGCGGTTATTTGAAGGGCGGCTTCCGCTCGTTTGGCGGCCGGGATGCCGAAGGTGCTTTGGGTGGGGCAATCAGCGACACGGTTTCATTCCGCGTATCTGCGCTGTTGACCGGCCAAGATGACTGGATCACCAACACAGGGCCCTTGGCTGAAAAGAATCTGGGTGGCTTTGATGATCGTGCGATCCGCGCCCAATTGCGTATCCAGCCCAGCGACCAACTCGACATCTTGCTGAATGCGCATGCCCGCAAGCTCGAGGGCACCTCACAAATCTTCCGCGCCAACGTCATAACCAGAGGCCAGCGCGGCCTCAACAGCAATTTTGTTGCAGATCGAGTCAGCTATGACCAAGGTGAAGGCAATAACCAAGAGCTGGAATCAAAAGGCCTGACCGCTCGCATCGCCTATGACTTTGGCAACGTAACCCTCACCTCGGTGACAGGCTATGAGACCTTAAGCTTCTATGGCCGCGGCGACATCGATGGCGGCGTGGCTGGTGTTGGCCCAGGTTTCATCCCCTTCAGCTCGGATACGGCTGACGGCGTGGACGACCACAAACAAGTCACACAAGAATTACGTCTGTCCAGCAATGGCGATGGCGCATTTAGCTGGCAGGTTGGGGCCTATGTGTTCCAAGAAGAACTTTCGATCTTCTCTCTTGGCTTCTTCTCCCCAACCGGTGTGTTCACCGATGCCCGCCAAACCCAGGACACCGATTCTTGGGCTTTGTTCGGCTCCTTGACCTATAAGCCAAGCGACCGCTTGGCCTTGACGGCTGGCCTGCGCTATTCAGACGACAGCAAGGATTTGGTCGCGCGTGGCGGCATCGCCAACATCGCCCCTGTTCGCAGAAGCGTTTCAGATGAGG
>NZ_JADCBK010000073.1 GCF_020253525.1 Aquidulcibacter sp. | reverse complement strand
TTTCGCGAGCCCAACCCGCAAGGCTTGGCTGCGCCCACTGCCATAAAACCCGCTTTCGCCTTGCCCAACTGGCGCACGATCTGTCGCATACAGCATACCGCCACCCGGCAAATCAGAGATGGGTTGAGCGTCGATCGTGGCGTTAAGCTTGCCGTGATTGAGGGCCTCGGGCGCGCCAACAATTTTAAGCAAGAGCGGATCGCTCGCACATCCTGCCACGGCCAAAGCCATGGCAAAGAGAGGTCCAAGCCAAAACCGTTTTCGATTAAACGACATATGCCCTCTCAACCCCTAAACCCAATCAGCGTGCTCCAGATGGGGCGAGACTAGCATGGGTTTTTCTCGATGCACACAGGGGGGGGGCCTCAAGCGGGACTGACGCCAATGAGGGCGCGGCGTTGTGTAGGGTGCATTCCCGTGGGAATGCACCTTTTCCCGCCGACCATGCCACCGCAAACAAATTCAGGCGTTGTTGGAAGACGGTGCATTCCTGAGGGAATGCACCCTAATGCGCAAAGCGCATGGCTGGTGTTTGATACCGGAACCGCATTACGCGCGGGGGTCAAAAATGGTGGGCGATACTGGGATTGAACCAGTGACCCCTGCAGTGTGAATGCAGTGCTCTTCCGCTGAGCTAATCGCCCGTCCGCGACAGGGTTTGGTCAACCCGCGTGCGAGAGGCGGCGTCATGAAGCTTGGCGGCGATCCCGTCAAGGGGGCGAGGTGCCAATCGTGACCGGATGGAGCGCAAAAAAACTGGCCGGAAACAGCGCCAAAGTTTAGCTATCCTATCCCCAGATCCGCGCACACGGGAATCAATAGGGGAACGCAAAATGAGGCCGCGCCACTGCACTTATTCGATAAGAACGGCCATTTAGGCAGTTTTTAGCCCTGAATCGCCGCCCGCAATCGGTTCCATGCAAAATTGCAATGCACCTATGATCAGTAAAAATAAAGCAAATGGCCTTAAGCGATTCATGGAAATCGGCCCATTTTGGCCAAAAAAATTCTGCACAATCTTACAAATCTGCAATTTTCTACCGCTATTTTTCGCGAATTTGGGACATGTTGAGAAAATCTGATGTCAAGCCCTAATTTGATGATTTTTTGGTGTTCGAAGGCCGCTTAAAATTCGTCGATTTTTGCCTTGAATGTGACAGGTTTGTGTAGTTAAAGCCGCCATCCAAAACAAACCGATGCTCGTTGTGGGTTTGTCTCAACCAATCAAAAACAGAAAAAATGAGGACTAAAATGGAAGGCGATTTTTGCACGAACGACGGCGCACGACGTTTGAAGCTGAAGATTCAAGAGTATTGGCGCGAGCGCGGCTATGACGTGAGCGTTGATCTGGTTGAAGAAGGTTTCGTGCCAGCCATGCGTTCGGGCCGTACCGATGTGCGCTCTGACATGGTCAATGGTTTGCCACGTCGCCGCGCCGTGACTGAAGCCGCATAATCATTTTATCAAGAGTTGCTCGATCAGATCAGGCAGCTCATGATAATGATCGAATATAGCGTCCGCCCCCAAGGCGGACGCTTTTTCTATGGTGTAGCCAAAAGTTGCCAACACCACGGGGATAGAGGCATTGCGCGCGGCCTGCAGGTCGGTGATGCTGTCGCCCACCATCAGGGCATGGTCTACGCTGCCGCCACTGGCCTCAATCGTATAGGTTAAATGGCGGCCATCGGGCTTATTCACCCCTGCCTGCCCATTGGCGACGATAGCCTTAAAATAGCGTACCATATCAAAGGCCTCCAGCACGGGTTGGGCCAGATGGGCGGGCTTATTGGTGCAGACGCTTAAGATCGCCCCTTTGGCCGATAGGGCCTCCAGCGTGTCTATCACCCCGTCAAACGGTACGCTTTCTTGCGTTAGGCCGGCTTGATAGACTTCGAGGAAATAGGCGACATGGGCGGCCAAGGTTTCGTCATCAAAGCTGACACCTGCGGCAAGGCCTGCCTTAATCACCAAGGCGCGGGCACCTTGGCCGATCATGCCGCGCACGCTGGTCAATGAAATCTGGGGCAGGCCTGCGCGCACCATGACGGCATTGGTCGCGCGCACCAAATCCGGCGCGGTATCCACCAAGGTGCCGTCCAGATCAAAGGAGATCGCCAGCCCATCCATTCCGCGCATTTCCATCTTCCTTTGGTTCATCGACATGGCCGCACAGAAAGGTTTTTCTGTTTGGCCTCTGGCCTGTCTGCCCGTTCGACGGCTAGAAGGCTAGACGTTTGGGCACAAGCCGAATCAGCACTTGCATCCTGGAAGGAAATCCCATGTCTCGCGCGCGCGCCGCTATTATTCTTGCAGCTGGACACGGCACACGTATGAAGTCGAGCTTGTCGAAAGTCCTCCACCCCGTGGGCGGCCGCCCCATGATGGCTTGGACGATTGCTCTGGCCCAAAGCTTGGGCTGTGAAAAGATCATTGTGGTGGTTGGCAGCCATAATCCAGATGCCAAGCTCGTGGCAGAAGCCAGCCTTGGCCCCGGCACTACGGCACTGCAGGACCCCCCACTGGGCACTGCCCATGGCGTGAATGCGGCGCGCGAGGCGCTTAAAGGTTTTGAGGGCGATGCCATCGTGCTCTATGCCGACACGCCCTTGATCCGCACCGAGACCGCCGCCCAAGTGTTTGACAGCCTCGCCCAAGGCTATGCCGTCTCCGTCTTAGGCTTTGAGGCCGCAGACCCCGGCGCCTATGGCCGCTTGATCCTAAATGCCTCGGGCGACCTCGATGCGATTGTGGAGGCTAAAGAGGCAAGCCCCGAACAATTGGCGGTGCGCTTATGTAATTCTGGCGTTTTGGCTGCCCCCGCACCCTTGCTGTTTGAGCTTTTGGCAGAGGTTAAAAATGACAATGCCAAGGGCGAATATTATTTGACCGATGTGGTGGCCTTGGCCCGTGCACGCGGCCTTCGCGCCACCGCCGTCCCCGGCACCGAGGACGAGGTTTTGGGCGTCAACAGCCGGGTGGAACTGGCCCAAGCCGAAGCCCAATTCCAAGCCCGCAAGCGCCATGAGGCGATGGTGGCCGGGGTGACCCTGACTGCGCCCGACACGGTCTATTTCTCCCATGACACACAGATCGCCAATGATGTGACGGTAGAGCCCCATGTGGTGTTTGGGCCCAAAGTGGTGGTGGAAACCGGGGCCGTGATCCGCGCCTTCTCGCATTTGGAAGACTGCCTCATCCGCAAAGGGGCCTTGATCGGGCCTTATGCCCGCATCCGTCCGGGCAGCGACATTGGCGAAAATGCCCATATTGGCAATTTTGTTGAGACGAAAAAGGCCAAGATCGGGGCAGGGGCCAAGGCCAATCATCTCACCTATCTGGGCGATGTTACCGTGGGGGCTAAGACCAATATTGGGGCCGGCACCGTCACCTGTAATTATGACGGGTTTGACAAATATCATACAGAGATCGGGGCCAATGCCTTTATCGGCTCTGACACGATGTTGGTTGCCCCCGTCACCATTGGCGAGGGCGCGATGACGGGATCAGGCTCTACCATCACTAAGGACGTGCCGCCCGGGGCTTTGGGCCTAGAGCGGGCCGACCAGCGCAATCTGGAAGGCTGGGCCACCAAGTTTCGCGCCCGCAAGGCGGCTGCCAAAGCGCTGAAAGCCAAGGGGGAGGGCGCGTGACCGGCCCTGACTTTGCCAAGATGCAGGCCGCTGCTGCCGCGCTTGAATATGTCGAAGACGGCATGATTGTGGGCCTGGGCACAGGCTCTACCGCCAATCACTTCATCTCCATGTTGGGCGAACGCGTGCGAGAGGGCCTCTCGATTGGCGCAATCCCCACGTCCGAGGCAAGCCGCCGCCTAGCCGCCAGCCTTGGCATTCCCTTAATCGAAGTCGACCAAGCCGACCGGATTGATGTGACGGTGGATGGCGCTGATGAAGTCGACCAATATCTCAATCTGCTCAAAGGCGGGGGCGGGGCCTTATTGCGGGAAAAAATCATCGCCCACGCCACCGACCATCTGGTGGTGATTGCCGATAAGTCAAAGCTCGTCAAAGATTTAGGCGCATTTCCTCTGCCCGTGGAAGTCACCAGCTTTGGCTTTACCATCACGGCGAAAAAAGTGTTTGATGCCCTGCGCGCCACGGGCTGTAGCTCTGCTGATATCAAGCTGCGCGAAGCCGGTGCCCCCGGCAGACCCTTCATCACCGACAATGGCAATTACATCCTAGACTGCGCCTGCCACCACATCCCAGACGCCGCCGCCACCGCCACCGCC
>NZ_JADCBK010000072.1 GCF_020253525.1 Aquidulcibacter sp. | reverse complement strand
CGTGTTTGCTGGCGCAGGAGATCCTCCAGGTCCGGGCGTTCCAGTAACTGGTAAGGTTGTCAAACCAGGCGTTGGCAGAGGTGCAGCGGTTGGAGCCGGGGCCATCGGCATTGGAGCAGCGGGCATAGGAACAGGTTGCGTCGTTTCGGCGTCGCGTCGATAACTCGAAATCTGGAAGCCAAGAGGATTGAGATAGCGATCCTGCTCGTTAATGGGCTTACCCGAGAAACTATAGACAACGGACGCTACCCAGGGCTGACGCATCCCGGGACCTCCGCCCTCAGAGCGCTCAGTATCAAACCGGATCATGGCGGAACGTGGGCCCAAAATGGTCACACTTTTAACGGTAACTTGAATGCGAGTATTTGGGCTAACGCGGCTTTGAATACCGTTAGGATTAGACTTGTCCCAATCCCGCAAATACTCGGTCTCAGCAGCACCCTGGGACCATGCCAGCGTTTTTCGATACTGCTCGCGATAATCCGCAACGTCAAAAGTTTCCCGTGCCAATACATATTGTACAACAAAGGATTGAGCGACGGCTTCTGTTTCGCTCAAATTGCCAAGATTGACACCGCGCGTGGTCTGAACATAGCCGGTCTCACGATCAACCGTGATCGTGTAAGGCATGGTTTGCTTAAGCGGCACCAGGACCACTAAGGCGACAGCTTGAATAGCGGCTATACCAACTGCAATTCCTGCCACGATCCATGCTGTGCGCTGCGATCTCCGCAACGTGGCATGGGTATCCTGCGCCCACGTGCTGGCCGCCTCATAGTAATGGGCGCGGGCAGCAACGCCATTGGGCGGCAAACCGGGCGGGGTGTGGGATGGATCAGCTTGGGGGCCGGTCATGGTGCTTTTCCAGTTGCCGATAGGCTTAGTTTTGATGGGGATTGAGCAAACATGCTTTCACGGGGGAGACTTGGACGGGTTGGGTTATTGCGTTTACGACCATTCTGCCCCAATCTGACGGAGTAATCTCCGCGCAAAGCATCACCGCCACCGCCAGCGACAAGTTCAGTGCGGCGGTCAAAAGTGGTTGAAACCTGGCCACCACCAGACACGGCCGCTGCCAAGCGAGCATCGCGTCGATCACTGCTCGCCCCGGCTACACCGCCCGAAACAACTGCGGCTAGACGCGATGCACGGCTTGCCTCCGTTGGACTATCGGCCGCGAAACCCAGGCGCCCGCCCTCGGTTTGGTTGACCAAAACTGGGTCGGGTTCGCGCGACTTAGCGACAGGCAAACGAAATCCGGCAACGAGACGGGTGCAGAGACCAATCACACTCCCAAAAACAGCCGTAAACGTTAGAATGATGACCATTACAGTCAAAATCGGCTGCAGGTCATAGCGATTTTCGGCCCGTGCAACGGCCAGCCCCTGTAAACTTGGCTCAAGGGAAGCCAAAAGGCCTGCCATGAAAACAACCGTGGCCAAAGGTACAAGCGCAAAACCCAAAGCGGTTCGCAACCACCCCTCAAAAAACCCTTTTGTGCTCTCAAAAAGCAGGAGGCCGACAAACAATGGCCCGAGGGCCAACAGAAGGCCTAACATCAACTTTGCTAGAATTAAGAGTCCCAAAGTTGAGACCAGCAATGTAATCGCGGAAAGCCAAAGAGCTGTGGCGCCAAAGGCTGGCCCACCTTGTAAGGCCGAACGCATTTGAATGACAGGTGCCAAGCCCTTTAGACTCTCTGGATCTGTCCCCGGTGCTGCTTGCAGGACGAAACTTCCCGCATTCAATGAGGCACCGGCCACATTTGGGCCTTGACCAGGAATGTCGCTAACCAGCGACATCGCACTTGCCGATTGGGTCAATTGATCAAATGTATATTGTAACCGCGCAAATATATCGCTTGGACCCATAGTCTGCGGCATGGGCATGTTGGCCAAGAGACTATTGGCGATTTCCGCGGGCCCATCGAATAGCAAGGAAAACACCAAGCTTTGATAGCTAGCCCAAGAGGTGGTCAGCATCACGACGGCACCCAACTTGATTGCAATCATTGGGAGGTCGCCAACGCGCAAATCAGTGCGGCCCGTTAGGAGACGGAAGCCCAACAATGCGACATAAATGGTCAGTAAAACCGTAATGACGGAGCCCAGCATGGAACCTGGGCCAAAAAAGGCAGTGTAGCCACCCTGAACACCCTCACGGATATTGCAGTCAACTGTATCGAGTAGGCCGCGAACTAACCCCAAATCTGCGCGTGGGGCGGAACATTGACCAATCATCGCCGCCCCCCTCGGTTCGGATCACGAGCTTGATGAACACTTGCAGTCAAAAGCGGCAACCAGATGGCGGGATCATCCCCATGCTCGGCGCGTAGCGCATCTAGACGGCGAACTGTCGACTCTCGACCAGAAAGTACGGTCAACACATCAGGCATTCCGTCAAGGTTGAGACGGGCCACAACGCTGTCAGTGCCGTGCTTAATGACAAAGCAGCGCGACGTATCCGGCAGAGCGCGGATCAAGTCCAACTCGTGCAAGGTAAGACCAAACCCGCGACAATATTCGTCTTCCTGCGCCTTTGGGTTCGGCATGAAGATCTGGGTAGCTGCTTGCTCGATAATGGCGGAGGCAATTTGGCTGGACAAAGCGTCTGATGCACTTTGGGTCGCAAAACCTACGATGCCATTACGCTTACGAATAGTCTTTTCCCAATCCCGAATTCGAGCCACAAAAACTGGATCATCCAGTGCTTTCCAGCCTTCATCAACTACGAGAATTGCGGGTGTGCCATCTAGGCGTTGCTCCACGCAATGAAACAAATACATCATGGCCGGTGTGCGCAGGGCGGGGTCGTCCAAGATCGCCGTCATGTCAACGCCAAGCGTGCGGGTCGATAAATCTAGACGGTCTTCTTCGTTATCGAAAAGCCAGGCGCGCACGCCATCATGAATCCATGGCTCTAGGCGCGACGCAAGATCACCAGGAACCGGCCTACGGACACCGGCAAGCAACTCAGCAACATAACGCAGTCGGCGGTACTGTGGCGCTTGGTCAAAATTGGCAGCCACAGCATCAGCAATCTGGGCCTGCTCATCAACACTCAATTTCTCACCATCAACGCTCACTAACCGCGACAGCCACTCCGTAACAAAGGCACGATTGGCTGGCGTATCGGGCAATGACAATGGGTTTAAGCCAGATGGGTTGCCATGACGTAGGGTCTCGTAGCGGCCGCCAATCGCACGAATAAAGATTTCCGCGCCGCGGTCCTTGTCGAACAAGACAATGCGCGGATCAAACTTTCGCGCCTGTGTCAGAAGGAAGTTCAACACCACTGTCTTACCGGATCCAGATGGCCCAATAATGGTGAAGTTGCCTAAATCATTCTTGTGGAAATTGAAGTAATATGGGGTTGCCGAAGTTGTCTCCAAAACAGTAACGGCTTGACCCCAAACGTTGTGATCTTCCTGGCCAATCGGAAAATTGTGAAAACTGGCCAGGCCAGCAAAATTTCCCGTCGAGACTAAAGCCCGACGGGCGATATCTTTGAAGTTCCCGGGAAACTGCGCCCAGAATGCTGGTTCAAGATTCACGTCCTCTCGGACCGAAATAATGCCTTCTTCGGTAAAAGCGGCTTGCACATCGGCTGCAGCTTGATCAAGCTGTGCCTGCGTTGCTGCTTTGATGCACACGCTCATATGGTGCTCGCCAAAGGCAGATCGCCCCGCGGAGACATCGTCTTTGGCAATCGATAAGTCACGACGCAAACTTATGGCATCGTCATCTGCCGCACGCATCCGGCGAAGTGCAAGATTCATGCGGTCGAGAGCGACTTGCCGATCTACAAATGCAAAACTTTCGGTGACAGTCATCTCGACTGGCAGACGCATTAGATCATCCAACATTCCTGGTGCCGTGTGAGGAGGATAATCCTTGATCGAAATCATGGTGCCAAATTGGCGAGGCAGTCCGGGGGCCGCGTGAAGTTCAAAGGCTTCGAGACCAAAGCTGATCCGTCGGTACGGAATATGAAAACCAAGATCTGTGTCGGGCAACAGAACAGGCCGCAACTCTCCGTTATAGAGGCCAGACAGAAACTCCAACGGCTCTGAACAGGGGCCATGGCGGCTGTCATAAACTGACAAAACGCGCGCGCCATAGGGCGAAAGGGATGCCATTAAGGCATCTCGAGCGGTATCCAATTCTCGCATGTCGCGCGCACGCTCAGCAGCAATGGCTTGGGCTGATGTCCCTCGAAAAAGCTCCATTGTCTTGTCGATGAAGCCTGACCGGCCAACAGCAGGGCGACGCACAATCGTCAAGAACAGATCATTGATGAACATAGCCCGACCGTCGAGACGTGCGGACCATTGTTGGTCAACTTCACGGGAGAAGGCATCCGGAAAATCTGCATCAAGCGATGGTTTAACTGGGCTTCGCACAACATGGTGAACCACGGCAAAGCGTGCATGCGCGATAGAACGCAACATCGTGTCACGTATCGCTTTGCGGTAGTTGAGATCCTCGGTATCTGCCGTCTCGAAGGCTAAACCGTCCAGCTTAATGACCTGAAGCAACATGCCATCGCGGGTTTCAATTGTTGTGTCATCAACATGGCGTGCATAAGGCAGACGAGCGCCCGCCGGGGCTTCTCGGTGAGCTATTTCGGCCAGAGTAGCCAAACGCTTGTTATGGGCGCGTCGTCCTGCCATTTAAGCTTCAAACACCCCTTACGGTCGGTACGAGTTACAGCGCCAAAAGGCAAAATTTGCGACGCGAGGTGAGCTGATCATACGCGTGATCCACAGGTCTAGGAAGCGCGGCTCATCTCGCGCTGCGATCACCCCAACTAAATGCAAAACAACAGCAGCAACCAAAGCCCATACTGACTTTGTGACCAAAAAGACTTCAGCCGTAATGATGCCATTAAGAATGAACCAAGTGTAGGTCACGCCGGCAAACATCTGCGGGCGCGTCAGAGCGGCAAAGACTGGATCGCGCTCGAGCTGCGCCATGGTCGCCCCCTAAAACCCTTGTGCAGCGCTGCGGATGCCCCCGACAATGGCAGCGGATCCAAACAGGATAAAGCATCCAAGGATAACCATACCGCCATGCCGCCAGTTCATTCGACCTGTTAGCATCATAAACCCACATCCAGCCACTGCGATCACCGCAACCGCGGTCGCGACCGCGCCTAGAAGGGTACCCTGTACCCAATTCACAGCACCTAGAATGACACCCGAGCCTGCGGGATCCAGATTGGCCGATTGTGCTAGGGCTGGACCTGCCCAAAAAATCGCCCAGATGGAGGTTAGCGCCCAGAGCGCCTTGTGTACTTCTGTCATCGACATCTTCCTCAAGCTTCCAAATGTACTAGCGGATCGAAAGCCGCTCTGAGATGGCCTTCACATAGTTTTGGGTTTCACGATAGGGTGGAATTCCACGATGGCGGGCAACCGCTTCTGGACCAGCATTATATGCGGCAAGCGCAAGGCGGACATCACCGCCAAAGCGCTCGAGCAACGTACTGAGGTAGGCGACACCGCCAAAGATATTCTCACGCGGATCGTAAGGGTTTACGCCCAGCCAAGAAGCTGTCGCGGGCATTAGCTGCATCACACCAATCGCTCCCTTTGGAGAGACTGCGGAATCGCGAAACCGCGACTCTTGCCAAGCCACGGCTCTGACCAAGATTGGGTCCACGCCATATTTTGTAGCCGCTTCTGTTACGTATGCATCCAAGGTTGGATGTAGCCTTAAAGGATAGGCAGGTTCAACCAGCTTAGCGGGGGTATAGGTGCCAGGCCCAGGTGGCGATGCTTTTGCTTCAGGTTTCAACACGGGTCGCGTTGTATCGCCCAAAAACAAAGTTGGCCCGGCATAGACTGTCGCCGTGCCGTTTGTACCAACCTCAATAACATCCGCTCGAGCTTGACCAGTACCCAAACAAGAACAAGCCACCACCAGCCAGGCAAATGCTTGCCAAGCTCCGTGCCTCATAGTCAATTTCACTTTATAGATCATGTGCATGCCAAGCGCTTGGATCAGCGAGTTTTGTCTGAAACGGTTTGTTTGTCGAGGGTTGCCTTGTTTTACCCTCAGTTGCTAACCGCAGTTTTGACCAGATCCATGCCCAAATCCTAATTTCCCCCTGACTTGAAGCCAACTCCAAGGTCCAACGCACCTAAATCATCATACGAAAAAGCCATAGAATGGCAGGAAATCGCAAAGTGATTCGGTAGCTTTGGACTCCAAAATCAGTGGCGGACAGTCAAACTCAGCGAAATCGACCGACCTCTTTTGTAGGTGTTTGATTCGGTACGACCCAGCTTGGAGATTTGGAATTCCTGATTGTCTTCAGCTAGCAAATTGCGGCCGCTGATACCAAACGTATAGTCGACTTTTCCAATGGTGAAATCGCGTTTGTAAACCAAATCAACGTTCGTCCCTGGATTTTCGATTACGGAAGGAACCGAACCTAAACCGCGACGCGCGATACGTTCGTCAACCCAGCCAATCAACAGAGTCAATTGCTGGTCGTCGGTTTCATAGCCTAATTGCAAATTGGCAATGTTCTTGGGCGTACCTTGCAACTCGCTGCCATCCAAACCGAATTGCGAAGCAGAAATCGAGCGGAAATCGATTGGGCTTATCACATTTGACCCTGTTGGCGCATTTACCTCAGAGTGTGTGTAGGTATAGTTAGCGGCAAAATTCCACTTGGCATCTTGAAGAACAGGCATCTTGAACGGCATTTCGAAATTGGCGCGATACTCCAATTCTAAGCCATACAAGGTTGCTTCGGGGGCATTGATGAAGCGGGTAAATGAGCGCTCCAGGCGTACGATGACTTCTTCAATTGGATTGTCGATCTTCTTGTAGAAAGCACCTGCCGTGACGAATTGGCCGCGACCAAAATAGTATTCCAGCCGAGCGTCAAAGTTCTCAAACTCACTATCTTTGAGGAATGGGTTGCCTTGATAAATTCGATTGGATTCTGGGTCGATGTAAGGTGTAAACGCTAACTCGCGGAACTGCGGACGTGCGATGGTCTTTGAATAGCCCAACCGCATCTGCAATTCGTCTGCGAAGTTCCACGTGATCGTGGCCGCAGGCAGCAAATAGTCGTTGGCCAGTTCAACGGGGGCTGTCGGCGTATCGCCAAATCGGTTGGTAGTCCGCACTTTTTGTGTAGCATCCTCATAGCGCACACCAATTGACGCGCGGATGAAGGAGGTAAGCTCAAACTCTGAGGCGAGATAGGCGGCCATGTTTTCGAGGCTACCCACATACGCATCATCTTTACCGGTCTGCTCGCTGATTACAAAACGTGCAGGATCGATGTTGTCCGGCGAAAACAGAAAATCAACCCGTGAGCGCAAGACGTTGTTGGACGTAGGACCACGAGGACCCGTAAATGCGAAGGAAATCAGCTCGTAATTGCGGTCAGTTTTGGACGTGACCGCCCCACCAGAAAGCTCAACCTCTCGCCCCTTCGCGAGTTTTAGAATGTATTTTGCATCAAATCCAAAGCTAGAAACCTCGTCCTTTAGTTCCGAGAAGCGGATCGCATTGCCCAGTGAAGCCCCATTAAATGCTGTAATGCCGTTGACCACAGTGTATGAGATATCACGCTCATAGGGTGCTTTGCGGGTAGATTGACCTATCGAGCCACGCCACTGCAATTCCATCCCACCCAGCTTGTGTTCACCAGAAAGCTGGGCTGAGGCCAGCTCGCGCTCGTACCAAGCAGTGCCTTCAGTGCGATAGGATTGACCACTTGGAAGGTTGGTATCCGTGCCGACCTCAACTTGTGCTTTTTTTGATGTGCTCCGCACCAAAAGACCGGTTAAACCAATACGATTATCGCCCCAATTGGCGCTGGCACTACCAAAACCATTTATCACAATGTCCCAAGTTGACGACAAATTGGTGCCTTCAGCCTCGACCGTATCGGATACAACATCCTGACGCAGGGCTTCTTGGGTCTTAAACCCACTCTTATAGCCAAATACTCCAACTAGGCCGATGGTGGCGTCGTTGACGTCCAGACTGCGACCTGCAGTGATCTCTGCATCGAAATCAGGGCGGGTCCTTTCGCTTTGAATGACCGTCAAGGGTGAGTTGATGAAGCTCTCGCCAATGAATTCAAGCTGCTTAGGCGTAAAGTTAGTATCATTGATACGTTTACCGGTAGCAACGGCATCTCGCACAGGCTGAGGAAGACGACGTAGGTCAGTGTCAACCCCAGTCCAGTCCATTCGGTGGCCTTCATAAACAAGGCCAGTTTTGCCAGTGGTCTCAGAATTATAACCGGTGCCGACCTTTAGGGTTAGGAAGTCTTCATTTGGGGTCTTCAAAGTCCGCAGGTCAATAACGCCGCCACCGAATTCGCCGGGATAGTTAGGGGAGAAAGTCTTTTGTACTGTGGCACCGTTCAGAATGTTGGATGGAAAGAGATCCAGCGGCACTTGACGACGCAGTGGTTCCGGGCTTGGCAATGGGGAACCGTTAAGCAGGGCTGACGAATAGCGGTCACCCAAACCACGCACGTAAACGAAACGGCCAGAAACAACAGACAGACCTGTTAAGCGAGTCAGCGCGGCTGCGGCATTGTCATCGCCGGTTCGCGCAAGATCAGCTGCTGATAAGAAGTTTGCAACTTCTGACGTTACACGTTGAGGTTCAGGAATAAACCGGCCACGAACAACAACCACTTCGACATCTTCTTCGGGTTCATCTCTTGCGGCAGGAGCAGAAGTCGGCTGAGCCGGGGCGGCTTGAGCGCTGGCAAAACTGGGCATCAGTGATGGCACTACAAGAATGCTAGTAAGCAACAGAATTCTGCGCAGACGGGCGGAAATGATCATGTCGGACGGCCTTTAGGAAGACTGAGAAGGGGCCAGGCTGGCCAAAGCAAGAAACCAATCGATGCGGCAAGGAAGCCCTGCCGCACCGATCGATTGAATTCAACAGGACGAACCCGCGGCTAGACTACAAGTCCAAGAAGACCACCATAAGTCGGCAACATCGCGAACTGCTCCTATGTAGTTCGTCGCGGTGAAGAATGGGTCGACCGTCGTTGGATTCACTGCAGCGCGACCCGATTCTGCCGACCCATTGATAAAGCGGCTAGCCAAGGTCGCGGCTGTGCCTGTGGAATTGTTTGAGCCTGCATTTAAACGTGCGGTGGCAACCGCTCCATACCCACCTGAACAACTGGACAAGATCGAGTCGAGCTGTGGTGCTGGGCTGGTATTCGCCGATTCGAAGTTCAAGCATGTTGTTGAACCCGTGACCACGCCGTTGAGAAGGCGAGCCGAGCCACCCGGCGTGCCGCCAGTGTTGTTCAAGACGATGCCAGTCAAGCCAGCCGAAGCATCATTTTGTGGGACACCTACAAAGGTGAAGTTGGCAATGATTGGGTTGGTATTCAGCGTACCAGCCAAGCTAGCGACAGTACGATTGCTGCCTTCGATCATACGATCTGGCCCACCGGTAGCTGTCAAGGCCTGAAGAACAATGCCAAACTGCGCCTTGCCAACCCAACCCTCGTCAAAGTCAAGCGAGTCATCGAGAGCACCCGTGACAACCCAGTTTCGCAGATTCACCGTGCCGCCAAAGATTTCGATGCCATCATCTCCAGAGTTGTGGATTTGGATGTTGCTGATTTCAGTAGCTGAACCGACGCCGCCTAAAGTCAAACCGTTCAAGTCGTCGCCTGCCGCAGCCGAAGTCAGGAAAGCACCTGGATAGCGGATTTGTAGATAGGTGATCCGGCCGCTGTTGTCCGCCGCCGTAGCTCCACCATACAAAGCTTGACGACCTGTTGCTGCGGTAATGCCCTCAACGGCATTTTGGCAATCAACACTGCCTTGAGCCACAGCCGTTGAGCAACCTCGAATGGGTGCCGCGCCTAGCACGATAAGGCCAGCCCATTCCCGACTTGCCCGTGCCTTGTCCGTTTGCGTGCCCGCAACGTCATTGCGTGAAGTCATAACAACTGGCGCTTGGGGTGTGCCGTTGATAAAGATTTGTGAGCCACGGTTCACAATCAAAACATCAGCCGAGGTAGAACCATAGAGGCGAACGCCGGGGTCAATCGTCAAGCTTGCAGCCGTTCCGGAGTTCAAGGCTGCACCGCGGTCAAAGCCCACATCTACCCGACCTGAAATCTGATAGATATTGCCAGCCGTTAAACGGAGATTTGCCGGGATCGTGCCGCTGCCAATAACGCCACTGATGACGCAATTGCGTTGGCCAGCGATGGTGCCCTGCTCAACAGTTCCAGTGGGGCAAGCTGCGGCCGGAAGCAGTTGGATGGTCCAACCCGAAGCCCAGTTCGACGTTGCCGTCGCAGTGGCCGAGAAAGCGCCAACATAGTTAGCCGCTTCGAAGAAAGAATTCACACCGGTTGGATTGAGGGCTGTGCGGGCCAACTCGTTCGGGCCAGGCAGCAACGATGCGCTTAAAGTCGCAGCCGCATTAGAGACGTTATTGGAGCCACCAGAAAGGGCGGCAGCTGCAACCGAATCCATAGTGCCTGGACAGTCGAACAACATGGAGTCGAAGCGCACACTATTGGCAGCACTTGCAACCGCACACGTATTGCTGCCGGTAACCACCCCATTCAAGAAGCGCCCGGATGCACCGGGAGTGCCACCCGTATTGTTCAGAACAATACCTTGGATGTTTGCGCCCGCACTGTTTGTACGAACGCCGACCGCTGTGAAGTTTGCAATGGTTGGGTTTGTATTCAGCGTGCCTGCAAGGCTAGCAACCGTGCGGTTGCTACCTTCAAAAAGACGGTCAGGCCCACCAGCGTTTGGTGTTTGTTTGATCACTAAAAATTGGACAGCACCGGTCCAACCTTCATCAAAGTCGAGACTGTCGTCTAGTGCCCCAGTGATAACCATGTTTTTCATGTTTACCGTGCCACCGAAAACCTCGATGCCGTCGTCACCAGAGTTGTGGACTTGCAAGAAGCTGATATCGGTGGCCGAACCAACACCGCCCAATGTTAAACCGTTCAAATCGTCGCCAGCTGCCGCCGATGATAAGAACTCCCCCGGGTAGCGGATCTGAACGTAGCGCATAGTGCCACTTGTATCCGCAGGCGTCGCGCCACCGTAGAGTGCTTGACGGCCTGTTGCCGCGGTAATGCCTTCAACAGCATTCTGACACTCCAATGTACCCTGAGCGACAGCGGTCGAACAGCCGCGGATTGGTGCGCGGCCAAGCAGGATGAGGCCACCCCACAAACGATTAGATGTATCGGCATTTGCGGTACCGGCGATATCCTCCCTACCTGTGAACACGATGGGCTGGCTTGGAGTTCCTACAGCGTTGATTCGGCTGCCGCGGTTAATAATTAATAGGTCGGAAGCTTCATCTCCAAAGATGGTTACACCGGGCTCTATTGTGAGTGTCGCAGCAACGCCGGTTGCCGCATTCCCTGCCGCGCCCAAATCGCGACCGACATCGACGCGCCCGACCAGACGATAGGCCACGCCGGTGATGCGTGGAAGCGTGAGATTGGTGAGAACTTCGCCAGTCAGATTACAAACTGTGGTCGTACCAATTGCGGTTCCGATCGTAGTCCCGAGCGGACAAGTCGCGCCGCTGCCGGTGCCGCCGGTTCCACCACCACCAGTACCGCCGGGGAGATCGCCAACAAACGTTGAACCAGGTGATTGGATACTACCACCCTGCGAACATGCACCTATGAAAAGCGCCAAAGCGGCCACCAGAGTTCCGCGACTTGCGATAAATTTCATTCTACTCCCCTCACTGGCCTTTGCGCCGCCGTCCCCTTAATCAGTAGAAAATACCCAAATAGGCGTGCTTTTCTTGAAAGTAGGCGCAATTCTGCTCGTGCTGGGTTTCCCTAGTCCTTGGATGTGACAGTCTCACAAAGTCGCTGTGACAGAATTGTAAATTGAGTGTGACCGTTTTATTGCAACCACATCAAAACGCCGCCAATGAAGGCAGCACTTCAGCTCATCCATTAGTCTGTAGACAGATGAAAATGAGCTCGGCTTCAGGACGCCTTGACAGCCTTATTTGGTTGGGTGGCGGCTAACCCGACAATTGCCAAGGCCTCATCAATCCCAGAGATCAACGTCTCGGGCGTAAACGGCTTTGCGATGTGCAAATCCGCTCCTGCTTCAAAGGCTTCAGCCTTATGGTGCGTCATTGCATTCGCCGAAACAGCGATGATGGGTATACGCGTCCGCTGGCTGGTCTGTTCACGGTCGCGCAGAATGCGCGTCGCTGTCAGGCCGTCCATCACAGGCATCTGCAAGTCCATCAGAACGAGGTCAAATTCTTCCTGTTGGGCGGCATCTAATGCTTGTTGGCCGTCTTCGCACAATGTCAACTCAACGCCCAAGGGTTCCAAGATCAATTGCAAGACTCGACGATTGGTCGGGTGGTCATCAACGGCCAATATGCGAAGTCGGTCTGGAGCTGCTTCGCTCAATCCTTCTCGAGATAAATCCCGATACCCCGCTATTGGTGTGCTTGGAGCCTCGGCAAGAGGCAGAGTCAATTCCAAATAAAAGGTCGATCCAACACCGACGACCGACTCTGCATGAACCGTACCGCCCATCAATTGTGCCAGAGATTGGCAAATAGCCAATCCCAACCCTGAGCCACCATGGGCCCGGGTAATGGATGCATCAATCTGCTCGAAACGATTGAACAAGCGCGCGAGATCATGGGACTCAATGCCCGGCCCCGTATCTGTCACCGCTATCGACAGGCGCATCTGACGGCATGCACTGGTGTCGGCGGGCATCATATCGACGGCAAGCTTTACAGACCCTGTGGCTGTAAACTTAATCGCGTTTGATAGGAAATTCGCTAGAATTTGCCTTATACGGACCGCATCCCCGACTAGCCAAGTATGATCAGACTCCAGACAAGGCTGGGAGAACTTCAGTCCTTTATCGTCAGCACGAACAGCAAAAAGGGCGCATGTCCCTGTGATCAGATCGGATAACCTGAATGGTGTCGCCTCAATTTCAAGGCGACCGGACTCCACTCGCGCGAGATCGAGAATATCATTCAGAACACGCTCCAGCGAAACACCAGACTGGCGAACAAGATCGACCATTTCACGCTGGGAATCAGAGAGTTCGCTTTGAGATAAGGCGCCGGCAATGGCCACAATCCCATTTAAGGGCGTCCGTATTTCGTGGCTCATATTGGCCAGGAACGCACTCTTTGCCATGTTTGCAAGCTCAGCATTTGCACGCGCTTGATCTAACGCCTCCCGACGAGCAACGTCGTCAGTGATGTCGGTTACAAAGGACCGGATTGTTCCAGCGCCCGATGCGGGTCGGCCAAAAACACTGACGATCGAGCGGCCATGTCGCGTTGTGACGCCATCGAGTGTAAAGCGGAAATCCACCGTTTGCGGACGACCTTCAAGGTACGCCTGCCGCGTAACCCGATGAACGAGCTCACGATCTTCTTCGAGGATATTCTGTGTAAACGAGGCCATCAGATCGCCGTTTCGATCCTGATCGGGCCGCAAGAAATGCTCAACCGCGCCAAAGCCCGTAATCTTGTGCCCAGGCTGTTCTAAATCCCAGACCATGGAAGAACCACTCAATAAGGCGGTCTCCAGACGATTTTCCAGCTGTTCCGCACGGGTTAGAAGTGTCCGAAGCTCGGTCTGATCGTCAACCATGCCAAAAATCTGCGAAACGCGGCCTTCTTCGTCGAGGACTGTGTGAACGATAGACGCAACCTGCCGCGTTACCCCATCCATTCCAACGATGGGCATAACAAATTTGTGCACACCAGCCACCTGATTGAAGCGAAGAATGCTTTCCTTTGCCTCACCACGAAATTCCGGCGCAACCTGCATGAGTTGCTCTCGAGCACTAGGCACACCAGTATTCGGCTGACGTCCATAGGCGCGAAAGGTTCCCGGGGACCAGAAAAGGGTTTTTGTTTTCGCATCGAAGTCGAAGAACCCGATCGGAAGATCGCTCTCCAAGAGATCAAACATATGCGCATCGCGGTCACGGCGTTCGAGCGCATTTGCCAATTGTTGTGCGTGACTGTCCTTTTCGACGAGCAATGTGTGCAGGCGTGCCTGCCCTTGACTGAGGTAGCGTGCAAACCACAACATGCAACAAAAATAGGCTCCAGTAACGGTTGCCAGAACTAGGCCATCTGGCTGCAAGGCCAACCATAAGCCAAACCCTAAAAGGCCAGCCCAAATCGGCCATGTGCCAAGCACCATAATCCGTAAACGGGAGTTGGTTTGGGCAATGAACACATTCGTGCTGGCAGCCAGCATGATTGCAGCCGCCGCGTAGCTAAGACCAGATTGCTGGCTGGCCATCAGAATGGCGACTGAGGGAACCCAAGCGAGGCCGCAGCGCGCAATCAGGACAAAAATCAATTGATCTTCGGCTTTACGGGCAGCGGCCAATAATTGTCCCGGCTCTTGAACCGCCTTCATCCGGCCAAGCCACTTGCTCGAGAAGCTCTTCAAATATCGATCAAAGGCAATACTAGCAAGAAAGATCAGACACGCCCAAACCGGTGCCCCAGACATAGCAATACTGGCGTTAAGCAAGCCGTGACTCAAAAGACTTGCAGACCAATGAACCCGTGTATTCTTGAGCGCTTGCCGAACCCCAGTGATCCGAATTGCGGCTTGTGAGCTCGCCGGCTCAGGCACCGCGCGATCTAAAGCAAAGTCCAAAAATTTAGAAATAGCTTCAAGCATTGTAGCAGACTACCACCATGCAATGAATCTTATTTTAACGACATTGCCAATCTTGGCTGTCCAAATTGAATTTGGATTTGCGTTTTCGTTTGAAACACCTTTTGTTAAGGCCGCTATTGTCTTTGAACGCGCGTTGAACCGGAAGACCTCGTTTACTGGCGGTTTAAGGATTTAAACACCGGTAACCGTGAAAATGAGTCATTCACTCACGATGACTTGAGCCGGTAAACCGCCATGCACGCCAAAGCACTTCGTATGAACCATGACTATATGACGTTGGTTCACTGCAGAGATAAAGCGTGGGGTCAACACGCAGTCACGCGAATTGGATCGATTTTTGTTGCCACAACTGCCGTAGGAATTTCAGTCCCAGGACCTTGGTGGATTTTCTGTGTTGCAGCCATGACTATCGGTTGGGCGATTGAAGGGACATTCTATCGCTGGCTGAGCAACAAAATAGATCATCCGGATGATCTCGATCCGCGAGACTTACCCGCCATCAAACAGCTCACTATTCGGGCAATTATTTGCTTGGTCGCGCTTTATGCCTGCCCGTTCTTAGCGCTTGCGTTTGCACCAGACCCTGGGCCCAGCTTAGGACTAATTTTTGCCTGCGGCAGCCTTTTGGTTATCTGCGGTCAGCATGTTCTAGACCGGAACATGGTCTATAAGACCCTCCCAGTGATAACTTTGGCGGTCGTTCTGTGTGCGGTTCGTCTTGGTGATGGTTGGATCGGTTATCTTTTGGGCTTTCTCGCCTTCTTACTTTGCGTCAATACCGTGGTGTTGACTGGAGCATCGGTCAAATCCTCAGAGGATTTGATTGAAGCTCAAGGCCAAGCACTCCGCTTGGCGAACGAGCTAGATGAACGAGTGGTACAACGGACCCGCGAGTTAGAAGAAGCGGTAAAGGTAGCCGAGGAAGCTAATCGGGCCAAGTCCCGCTTTTTGGCGACCATGAGTCACGAGTTACGTACACCACTCAATGCTGTGATTGGTTATGCCGAAATGGTGGGAGAGGATGTCCGATCAGGAGATCTCGGCTCAACTGAGGCAGATCTCGAGAAAATACGCAACGCGGCCCGTCATTTGTTGGGTTTGATCAATGAAGTGCTCGACATCTCAAAGATGGAAGCCAATGAACAAGTCTGTCGGCCCAGCCAGTTTGACGTGCGTCATATCGCCCAAGAAGCACTTGACGCCATTATCCCAAGAGCGGCGGCAAGCCATACAAAGTGCAAGCTAGAAATCGCATCTGATTTAGAACCATTGGCCTACAATGATGAAGGGAAACTGCGACAATGTCTGTTGAACCTCCTATCCAATGCAGCCAAGTTTACGACCAGTGGCACCATTACTTTGACCTGCAGGGCGAGTGGTCAAAAAGCCGAATGGATTGCGTTTGAAGTTGCAGATACCGGTGTGGGTATAAAGGAGGAGGACCTCCCTCGTATCTTCCTGCCATTTTTTCAGAGCGACACAAGCTTCACGCGTTCCGTCGAAGGCACCGGACTTGGCCTTGCGATCAGTCAAAAGCTGGCTCATCTTATGGGAGGCGACCTTATCGTCGCTAGCCGAGTTGGTCAGGGCTCAACTTTTACGCTTACAATCGCCCGTTTCTTCGAAACAACCAGCGAGCAAGAAATCTCCTCGCTCGCCGGAAGGACTGAGGATAAAGCCTAGAAGCTGCTGACACGCTCGATGATGATGGCCGGTGCCATGCCGCCGGCTGCACACATCGTGATCAAACCATAGCGGCCGCCAGACCGCTCCAACTCGTCGAGTGCCATACCGATCAGAATCGAACCCGTGGCCCCGATTGGATGGCCAAGCGCCATCGCGCCGCCATTGATGTTGACCTTGCTGCGATCGAGCTGAAGATCACGAATGAATTTCTCTGCCACAACGGCAAACGCTTCATTGATCTCCCAAACGTCGATATCCGCGACCGTTAAACCCGCTTTCGCGAGAACCTTTTTAGCTGCCGGGACCGGCGCGTTGAGCATTAATGTTGGGCAATCACCAACATTAGCGGTGGCCACAATGCGACCCCGCGGCTTCATGCCCTTGGCCTTTGCATAACCCTCTGATGTCAGGAGTAGTGCCGCAGCGCCATCAACGACTCCAGATGAATTTCCTGCATGGTGGACATGGTTCATTGCACCCTTGAGCTGAGGGTATTTGCTGGTGATGAGATCACCATAGGTGCGACCAGTGTCATCAACCTTCATTTCTGCCCACATGTTGAACACGGTCTTGAGGCCATTTAGGCTTTCAAGGGTCGTCTGCGGGCGGGGAAACTCGTCATGATCCAATGCAAGCGTGCCATCTTGGTTATAAACCGACACAAGAGAACGATTAAACCGCCCCTCAGAAATGGCTTTAGCTGCACGCTGTTGGCTGACAAAGGCAAGGGTATCAACCGCGTCACGATCTATACCCTCGAGTGTCGCTATAGCATCGGCGCACACGCCTTGTTGGGACTGAGGATGCTTTTCGCGCAAACTTTTATTGCCTGCATCTAACATAGGGGGGGCCGTCAAATCGGCTGTGGCGGCCGTATAGCTCATCATCTCGGTTCCACCAGCAATGACGCAATCCTCCATCCCGGCCATGATTTGAGCGGCGGCAAGATTGACGGTTGTAATACCAGAGCCACAGAAGCGGTCTAGGGTCACTCCAGAAGCTTTGATGTCATAGCCTGCATCCAAGGCGGCCATCCGGCCAAGGTCACAGCTTTGCGCGCCCCGTTGAGAACTGGTTCCCCAAATGATGTCGTCCACCGTGGCGGTATCAAGACCATTACGATCTGCAATGGCCTTCAGGACCGTGGCGGCCAAATGCTGCGGATGCAGATGGGCGAGCGCGCCCTTGCCAACTTTCCCGATTCCACGAGGGGTACGGCAGGCGTCAATGATGTAAGCGTTTGTCATGGTCACTCCCTTAGTTTGTTGCTCAGATCTGAACGCCTGAGTTCTAAGAGGACTTTAGCCCTAGCCCCGACTGAGGGCAAACAAAAAGGGGTGCCGAAAACCGACACCCCTTTTCAGCTCCAGATTAACGGCCGCTTAGGCGGCGCGAACACGTGTCATCGCGGCCTCAAAGGCCTGAGTGATCTCGGAACCTGCATATTTTCCATACTCACACTTAGCCATTACTTCGGCTGGGGGGAAGATGGTTGGGTTGTTCTTATAGGTGTCATCCATCAGCGCCTTGGCGGCAGCGTTTGGCGTTGGATACAAAATGGTTTTGGTGATGTTTGCACCATTTTGACCATCCAATAAGAAGTTGATGAAGGCATGTGCGTTATTTGGGTTTGGTGCCCCTGTTGGGATGCACATACAATCCGAATTCAATAGCGACCCTTCCTTTGGAACCACGAAAGCGAGATCAGGATCTTCTGTCTCCTTCTGTGCAATGTCGCCGTTATACTCCAACACAATATCGACTTCTTTAGACATCAAAAGGTCTTGGCCATTGTCGTCGTGGAAGTTCTTGATATTTACCTTTTGCTTGATCAGCATATCCTCGACTTGTTTGATGAGTTCCGGTGTGGCGTCATTGACGCTCTTGCCCAAATATTTAAAGCCCAAGCGAAATACGTCGGCGCTTTCCGATAATAGGGACACGCGGCCTTTATACTCGTCGCTGTCGTAGAGATACTTCCAGCTGTCTGGAATGACACCCCCTTTCATCGCAGACTTACGATAGCCAATACCTAGAACTAGCCAAGTGTACGGCATCGAATACTTGCGACCCGGATCGAAGTCAGCATCCTGGAATTCCGGCAACAAGTTCTTTTTGTTAGGAATTTTGGCATGATCGAGGGGGGCCAGCATTTTAGCTTCAATCATACGGGCGACGTATTCATTTGAGGGCATGATCACGTCGAAACCAGGATTGCCAGCGCGGAATTTCGCAAAGAGTTCATCGTTATTGGCAAATAGGGTCATATTGACCTCGACACCGCTAGCAGCCTTAAAGTCTGCGAGCGTGTTTTCGCCGATATACGTATCCCAATTATAGAAGGCGAGCTTATTGCCCTCTGAACCTTCGATGACAAGCTTGTCATCGGTCTTTGCGTCGGGTTCAGCAGGTTTACAACCCGAAAGAGTGAGCGCGGCAGCAGTCGCGCCAAATGCGGCCATGAATGCTCGCCGCGAATGGGGTCGGAGTCGTAGGAACAGATCAACTTCTTCACGGGACAGGGGTCGCTCAGTCATTCACGTCTCTCCTTCTCAGGTTTAATCCTTGGTTTAAGCATTGCGGAAACACCAGTCATAATCTGCAAGCGGAACATGTGCGAAGTAGCGATCCTGCTCAGTTCGCTTCACGATCGTATACATGGCTTGAAAACGAGCACCGAGATAGTCTTTGAGCGGGTCGGATGACGCAAAAGTGTCCACCGCTGCAAACCAATTCTTGGGGAGGTCAACAGGTGCTTTGTCCGCCTGTGCATATCCGTCACCGGTAATTGGGGGGCCGGGGTCAAGCTTATGGGTAAGGCCATAATGCACGCCTGCCAACATAGCGGCTAAGGCAAGATAGGGATTAGCGTCCGCACCCGAAACCCGATGCTCAACATGGCGGCTGGCCGGGGGGCCTGCCGTAACGCGCAAACCGACTGTCCGGTTATTCACACCCCAGGTAGCTGCTACGGGCGCATACGAGTTTCCAACGAAACGGCGATAAGAATTCTGGTTTGGAGCAAATATTGCCATACCGGGGGGCAAAAGCTGCTGCATGCCTGCAATAGCATGGCGCAATTGAGGGGTGCCTTGGGGGTCTTCACTGCCGAAAATGTTACGTCCGTCTTGGTCGAGTACTGAGACATGCAAATGTTGGCCATTGCCTGCGCGCCCTTCAAAGGGCTTAGCCATGAAGGTCGCCTCCAAACCATGGCTGACCGCGCAGCCCTTTACGAGGCGCTTAAACATCATTGCTTCATCAGCTACCCGTAAGGCATCGGGTCGATGCTCAAGGCCAATCTCTAGTTGGCCGGGAGCAAACTCGCTAATAGCAGCTTCAATCGGCAAACCTTGGGCTTCAGCCGCCTCATAAAGGTCCCGCAGGTACGGCATATAATCGTCAAGCTCTCGCAAGCCGTAGACTTCATGGCCAGTGGGCGTGTGCCCGGTAACTGGCGACGATGGTAGGGTTGGGGCTTGGCCTGCATAGCGCTGGTCCAAGAGATAAAACTCGAGTTCACATGCCACATCCGGCGTAAGGCCATCAGCGGCGAACCTGTCCAATACACGTTGCAGCACATGGCGTGGGTCAAGATCACTGCCTGGACCATCGAGCTCATATAGCGACAACACGCACTGAGCGACATCCTCGCCCAACCAAGGGGCCTTAAACAAAGTATTGGGCGCGGGCTTGGCTAAACGGTCGGCATCGCCATCTTCCCAAACGAGCCCGGTCGCTTCACAATCGGCACCCTGCATATCCACAACAGTAATTGAACCCGGCAAATAACGACCGTGGCCGTAAACAGTTATAAGCTCGTGCGGTCGTATCCGCTTGCCGCGCGGCGGCCCACTCATTGGATTATACAGAATGTCAATGAAATTAATGCCCGGATTGGCGGCCAGAAAGGCTATCGCTTCTTCTTTAGTCGCGATGCCGTAGGTGTGTTGGGTTGGCTTTTTGGACAAAACAGGACCTCAGACTTTTAGGAGTAAATGTTCACGTTCCCAGGCCGACACGACCCCTTCGAAGGCATCAAGCTCATCCAGCTTAACGGCTGCGAACACACGACAGAATTCTTCACCCAAGACTTCTCGCATGGGTTCACAATTTTGGAAACGACCTAAAGCCTCATCCAACGTCCTGGGTAGGGAACGAGGCATCCGGTAGGCCGAAGTGGTTATCAAGGGTCCTGGCTCCAACCCCTGCACCATGCCAACATAGCCGCATGCTAGCGACGAAGCGATAGCGAGATAAGGATTGGCATCTGCCCCAGGCAAACGATTCTCGACACGGCGATTGCGTCCGTCACTTATCGGCGTTCGCAAACCGCAGGAGCGATTGTCGAGGCCCCATTGCACATTTATGGGCGCATCAAACTGAGGCCGCATCCGGCGGAAAGAATTTACATTTGGGGCAAACAGGGGGGCCACATCTGGCAGGTAGGTTTGCAATCCACCTACGAAGGATCTGAACAATTTGCTGTCTGTTCCGTTGGTATTGGCGAACAGATTGCGACCGGTTTGTCTATCCACCAATGATTGGTGAATGTGCATGGCGCTGCCGGGCTGATTGTCCATCGGCTTGGCCATAAATGTGGCGTACACGTTTTGCGATAAGGCCACTTGTCGGACAATGCGCTTAAACATCAAGACCTGATCAGCCAGCTCGAGCGCGTCACCGTGATTGAAATTCACCTCCAGCTGCGCGGCACCAGCTTCATGGATCATTGTATCGATATCAAGCTCTGCAATCTCACAATATTCGTAGATTTGCTCGATCAGATCCTCATATTCGTTTATCGCTTCGAGCCCATAGGGCTGCGATACTGTCTCAGCGCGCCCAGAGCGCCCAACCGGGGTTTCTAGGGGCAGATCTGGATCAATATTTCGGGCCGTTAGGAAGAACTCCACTTCTGGTGCAACCACTGGCTCCCACCCTCGCTCGGCATATAGGTCCAATACGCGGCGCAATACTTGACGTGGCGCGATATCTATAAGCTTACCTGCATGAGTATAGGCATCAGTCACCACATAAGCTGTGGGAGTGCGATAGCCGGGGGCAACACAGATTGATGCGGGGTCTGGAACCAGCACGCAATCAGGATCCAAGGTGCCAGAGAATCCATCTTCATCGTCAGTCTCGGCATCTGGATATTCACCAGTTACGGTCACTCGTAAGATCGAAGAAGCGATCCGCAAAGTATGATTCGACACACCCTTCAAAAACCTGGCGGCGGGAACCACCTTGCCGCGGATAATGCCGTTCATGTCCGGCAAGATTAGCTCAATTTCAGAAACGCCTTTCTCTTTGATCCAAGCTTCAAGGCGCTTGTGAATGTTAGGGTCTGTTTCGAACGACATGGGTCACCAATTTCCGCTATAGGATCTCATTAAGAATGGAATTGAGGGCTGCAACATAGGCTGCTGGTGCCTCTCTGGATAGGCTTGGCCCCGCCAACAGCATATTGTGGAATGGCGTAACCAAGAAGCCCCGATTTAAAAGGCCGAGGTGGAGAGCAGCCTCCAACTCATGATCAAAGCTGGCCCGCATTTGTTCGGCATTGGTCGGCAGTTTGGGCGCAAACACAGTCTCAAGCCGTGCGCCCAAGCGTATGACAGACCAAGGTAGGCCTGTACTGGCAATCATCGCCGCGATGCCATCTTCTAAAGCAATTGCACCGGCAATCATTGCTGCATAATTGGTCTCAGTCATAACGTCCTGCAGACAAGCACGTAAGGCGGCCATTTGCAGGGCAGAGCCTGACAAAGTTGTGCCAACACCGGAATGCCCGGTGGGAAGCTCACCGCGTACCCGCTCGATCCCGCGCTTTACCTCCTCCGTGAAACCCCAAACCCCAGTGGGAATTCCCCCGGCGACAGCTTTACCTGCAACCCAGATATCAGGCTCAAGGCCAAAGGTTCGTGTCCATCCACCCGGCCCAGTGGAAAGTGTGTGGGTCTCATCAATTAAGAGCAGCGTACCGGTGGCCTGAGTCACGCGGCGCACTTCGGTCAAAAACCCTGGAGCCGGTGCCACGATGCCACAATTGGTTAGGGCGGGCTCCATAATCACGCACGCGACATCGCCTTGCACCAGAGCATGAGTTAGCGCCTCTACGTCATTGAAGGATACACAAACTGTTACTGCAGCAAGATCATAAGCTTGCCCCCATAGGCTGGGCTTAGCGACGGTCAGGCCATCCACGAGATTGACTGCCGTCTCGTCCACTGCGCCGTGGTAGCATCCATCAAATACAAGAATCTTCGGTCTATTCGTAATGGCCCGTGCCGCGCGAAGCGCAAACCGATTGGCATCGGATGCCGTCAAGGTAATCTGCCAGAAAGGCATCCCAAACCTTGCCTGCAATAATGCCCCGACTTCCTCCACATCTGCTGAAGGTAACATCGAGGTCAGTCCACGCATAGCTTGAGCATGCACTGCTTTGGCGACGGGTTCTGGATTGTGACCAAACATAGCCCCAGTGTCGCCCAAGCAAAGATCGATCAAAACATGCCCATCAAGGTCAGTCAGGCTGGTGCCGCTCGCGTGCTCAATAACGAGCGGGAATGGCATGGGCCAATCAAGCATCCAATGCTGTGGAACACCGCCGAAAAAACCATTCTCACGACTGGCACGCGCAGCCGATAACGGACGGCTATTCTGATAGGCCGCGCTTTCACGCGCCTTAAATGCTCTCAGCCTCTCCCTGACAATTGGCACATTCCACCTCAGAATTTGTTATAACGTTCTTGGGGTGGGGTTGGTCAAGCCGAAAACGGCACTAAATGCGCTTAATCATCCAATCGAGACCATCTTGCACATCGGCGGCTATAGATGCGCGCAGTCCTGCTTCATCGCCGGTCTCAAGAGCCTTCAATGCGTCGCCATGGCGATCAGATAGGTCTAGGTCATTAACGGCATCAGGGAACATTAATCGCATAAACGGGCCAAACCGCACCC
Organism: Aquidulcibacter sp.; assembly: GCF_020253525.1. Classification (GTDB taxonomy): domain Bacteria; phylum Pseudomonadota; class Alphaproteobacteria; order Caulobacterales; family Aquidulcibacteraceae; genus Aquidulcibacter. The sequence continues at coordinate 30,101 of NZ_JADCBK010000072.1, read as the reverse complement.
AAATGCTTTCAATCATAGGAATGATAACTGTGGAGGGACACGCACGATAGAGGTTAAAGTGGAATGCATGATTACTTGCCATATAGCCAACAATGTCGCCCTGTCGCAGCGCGGCGTTCATGGCATCATTGGCCTCAGCCATTGCCCTTTGGTGGTCCACAGTAACATAGGGCAGCGCCCTTGCTGCCGCCTCAGGCTCGAGCAATGCCCGAGCACGCATTAACTCGATGATCCCAGTTCGATCCATCTCCGGCACCGTGATGCGTCGTGTGGCACCCATGCTCAATGCATGTTCCGCGGTGAGTCGCCAGACGGCATCGCGAACGGGCGTAACGCTGCCCCCTAGTTCGGTGGCCAAAGACCGCAAGCTTAGGCTTTCACCCGGTGCAAAAGCCCCGCGTGAAAGGCGCGCTCGCAGCTCTTGATAAATCGCCTCGTGCAATGGTTCGGCACGGTCGACAGTCTCACCAACAAGGCTCTCAGTTTCTGACATGCCACTAGTGTTGAGTTGTTTTGCAGGCTCTGTCGATCATTTTCCGATCACAAAACTTGGCAAGCAGATTCAAATGACAGACGCGGCAGGCGCGGGAACAAATCCTTATCGGTGCCATGACCCAAATTGACCAAGAAATTGGACTTCCAGCCGCTTTCGCTGAAGAAAACTCGGTCAACGCCAGCATTATCAAAGCCGCTCATCGGGCCACAGTCCAGGCCCAGCGCGCGTGCGGCCATCATCAAATAGGCCCCCTGCAAGGTACCATTGCGGAAGGCAGCCTCAGCACCACCGTCTGGCATGCCTGAAAACCACTTTGCTGCATCTGGATTGTGAGGAAACAATTCTGGGATTTTGTCATAGAATTTTGGATCGCTTGCGACGATCACTGTCCAAGGTGCCGACATCGTTTTTTCGACATTACCGGGAGCCAAATAGGGTTTCAGCTTCGCTTTGCCTTCTGCCGAACCAATGAACGCAAAACGGGCCGGAGAACAATTCGCGCTGGTCGGGCCCCATTTTGTGAGATCATATACTGCCCGCATTAAACTTTCAGGCAAAGTCTCTTCCACCCAACCATTGCGGGTGCGTGCATCTATAAACAATTGATGCAATGCGTGATCATCAAGTACAGCCATCATCCCCCCCTCTCAAAACAAGAAGTGTGTCTACAAGGCTTGTTCCACGCGCAGAACCTCCGGGACATAATGCTTGAGCATATTTTCGATCCCTTGCTTCAGGGTGATTGTCGAAGACGGACAGCCTGCGCACGAGCCGCGAAGCCGCAGATAGACAGTGCCGGTTTCAGGCTCAAACCGGTCAAAATCAATGTCACCACCATCTTGTGCAACGGCGGGCCGCACACGTGTCGCGAGCAATTCTTCGATCTCTCGGACGATCTGAGCTGCATCGCCACTATAACTACCCGCTGAAGAAACCGGCTCTGAGGCTACACTTGCTGTGACGATTGGTATGCCAGAGACAAAGGTGTCCATTATGGCACCGAGAAGCGATGGCTTAATGTGAGGCCAATCAACCTCGGCAGATTTCGTAACGGTGATGAAGTCTGAGCCAAAAAAGACCCGACGCACCCCCTCAACCTTAAACAAAGCTGTCGCCAACGGTGAAGCTGAAGCGGCTTGAACGTCGTTAAACTCGATGGCTCCTGCGGGGTGCACATCGCGCCCGGGCAGAAACTTCAAAGTGGCGGGGTTTGGAGTTGCTTCGGTTTGAATAAACATGGGCTAGACATGGGCCTCTCAACTGGAAAATTCAACGCCTATCATGACAAAGACCGGGTCAGTTGCCTACTAGGTTGCAAGGTCGGCCAACTCTTCGTCACTTAATCCTGCAGGAACAATCATGATTGCAACCGCGCGAGCGCCAAATCCAAATCCGCCACGCATGGCAGCCGCAACTAACGGACCAGGCCCCCCACGCCCCGCAGCTGCGGCAAGCAACAATGTCTTGACGCTGGGTGTAGCATCGATGAACGCACGAATTTGGTGGTCCAGAGTACCTTCCTGAACGACAAGTTCAGGCGCAATGCCTGCAGCCTGCCATGCAACATCTGAAAGCTCTTGTAGGTCATCGAGCGCTTCTAGACGCATACGTTCGCGCATCGCCTCCCCCATGGCCGACCATAGGCCCGGATCCATCGGCTCAACGACGCGCAGGATAATCAGCTTTGCGTCTGTACTGGCCGCACGCAAAGCCCCGAAATAGACAGCGGCCCGACATTCTGGGCTGTCATCCGCAATGCAAAGAAGTTTGCGCTCGCCCATAGCTGACATCCGCTATCGCTGAAGAATGTCAGTGATCTCGCGCAGTTTCGAGCGCGCGCGAAGGAGATAAAAGCCTTCGGTTGACAGGTGGTTCGGCATCAAGAGCGCGTTGGGGGAAGCATTCTGCACAATCAGGGGCTGCAAGCTTGCAGCAGTGGCAAGATCTGCCAACATCGCATCATATAGTGCAGCAACCCGCCGCTCGACGATAACGTCCTTAAAGTCTTCGCGAACAGCCCGTAGTGCGATGAAATAGGCGTAAGACTGGCCTTTGACAAAATAGAATAATTTGTCGGCTCGCCGATCAATGAAGACTTTTCGCCCAGCCCCAATTTGCTTCTCTAGAGCGTCAGATGACGACCCGAGGTCAAGAGCTGAACGTGCTAACAACGCTTGTAAGTTGTCGGACCGGACGTCGAATACAGCCTTGCCTTCAGCGACACGAGCGTTATAGGCGATTAATGCGGTTCGGGCCTTCCGATACTCTTGGTCAGCAGAGGAGGTTGGCCACGGATCAAGCAACCAAGTGTCAGGCTGGCGAGAAAGGCCTTGCCGGGCGCGACCCAAATCAGGATCGGCGGCGGAAGTACCCCGTGAACGGCCCACGTAACTCTCTATCTCAACGGTTATGTTCGACAAGGCCTTCACCATTCCGGACTGAAAATTGGCCATATTGCCGCCATAACGCAACAAAGCTGCCGGCTGGAAGGGCTGTGTGTTTGGGGCCCACGCCGTTTGATTGATCTCGCGATCAATCAAACCCGCGATAACAGCAATAGTCCGTGAGGCCCCAGGGCCAGGGTCACCGGCTTTGAAGTTCAAATCGTCATTGATACGATGAGTAAGAATGGCACCGAAAATGTAATAGATCGGCACAACGACGACGATTGCAGCAAGGGCCCAGCCACGCCAACTCGGTCTCGGCTTGGCCGTTACAGGTGCAGCAGCGGGGGTCGTCTCGGCGGTAGCAAAGAGGTCTTGGGGCGGTCGTGGAGTAAACATTCGCCGCAGGCCAGCTAGACTATGTCGTACGCGTTGACCAAAATCCATCTGACGTCTCCGAATAAATGACCATGCTTGGGAAGCCATCTGATGCGACGGAACCAAACTGCTTTCAGATCAATAACGACAACGCACTCTATAGCAAGTCAAGAACCTTGTGTTGGATAAGAACTGTCCCTTTTTCCGTGCGAATGGGGGATTACATTCAAGATGTTAAGCACCTGCCCACATTGCTCGATTAGCAAGACTGATTCTGCTGAACTTCTGGACACGATGAAGGCAAATTGAACTTTTAGTTGACTTGTATTGGCCCATTGAGGCAACGGAACGACGAACAAACTCAATTCGAAACAACGATCTTTTGTCCGCAGTAAATCCAACCAGCGGTTTTTGCGTTGATCACGGGTTCGTGACTCTGGACCTCAAACAATTTCGCACTATAAGTAAAACCATCAGAAGGCTTGCACGCCGATTTTGAGAGGAAAAACCATGAAAAGACAAATTTTGGGTTCTGGAATTGCTGTCTCGCTCGCGGCGTTGGCTCTGGTGGCAGGTTGCGGCCCACAAGCCCACCAAAAGGCCGAAGCACCTGCTGCAGCTACTGAGGCTGCTGCTCCGGCGACTAATGAAGTTGCGGCTGCTCCTGCTGCCGAGGCGCCCGCGACCAATGAAGTCGCTGCGGCGGCACCTGCAGCTGAAGCCGCTGCTGCGGCTGCGCCAGCGGCTGGTGCGATGGTTCTTGCCATTAAAGACAAGGCCGGTGCAACTCTTTCGGGTGACCCAGTAAAGGGTGAGGCCGTGTTCCGTCAGTGCCAAACCTGCCATGTGGTGACCGCTGGTGTGAACAAAGTTGGCCCATCCTTGCACAATATCATTGGCCGCCCAGCCGGACAGGTTGCAGGCTTTCGTTATTCCGAGGCAAACAAAAACTCCGGCATTACATGGACGGAGCAAGAGATTTATACCTATCTAGAGAATCCAAAGGCTCGTATCCCGGGTACGATCATGGCATTTGTGGGCATCAAAGACTCACAAAAGCGCGCCGACCTAGTGGCCTACTTGAAGACCCATACGAACTAAGTGGGGCAATTGAGTCAGCTAGAGTTAGCTGGTCGATAAAGTTCTTGAAGGCGGGGTGTTGATACACTCCGCCTTTCTCGTAAGCCTCGCTCTGCAATTAGATTTTGCGCCGAGCAAGATCAGCCAAGTGAAGCGGCAGAGATAGCAAAAGAAACAAAGCCACCCAAAAAATGCCCGCTTGTGTTAATGCGGCTCGCAAGGCCAACATAAGACACGCTCCAGGTCCAAGCGCGAGGATTAGGGTGACAACACGCGAACGGATCTTTTCGCTTTTCCCCAAGGCCAAAAGCACCAAGAATTCCAGCGCGATCACTCCCAAAGCCACATCAATTGCTAGGCCTGAGAGGAAGAATTGGGTAATGGAAGAAGGCAAGACTTCAGGCATGATTGTGAGGCACTTCGCCCATCACGAAGGTGAGAGGCCCAATAAATGACCCATATCCTTTAAGAATATACGTGCATGGGCCGCAGGTTTTGCCCGCACCAGTTCCTTGTTCATATAGGCTTGCCAAGTGAGATACTGGACGTCCGGGTCGGCGCACATTTGCACAAAGCGCTCTCGCCGCTTGTCATTGCGATACCAAAAATGCTGCATAATGCCCAAAACCCAGAAAACCTTACCATGTGCCTTCATAAAACGCTTTCGAGCTAACTTCAGTGAAGATACTTTCCCGGTCTCTAGAGCCTCCGAAACGGCATCAGCCGCCTCGCGGCCACACACCATCGCATAGTAGATGCCTTCGCCCGAGGACGGGGCGACCACGCCGGCAGCGTCACCCGCCAGTAGAACATCACGCCCATTATCCCATCGCTTTAGCGGCTTTAAAGGAATCGGCGCGCCTTCCGTTCTCACTGTCGCATTGACGTCCAGTCCCGAGGCAGCACGAAGGTCCTTGATCGCACCACGTAAAGAAAACCCTTTCTGTGCACTCCCCACCCCGATACTCGCTGTTGAGCCATGTGGAAAAATCCAAGCGTAAAAGTCTGGCGACAAATGCCCCTGATAATAGACATCGCATCGGCTTGGATCAAAATCGCCCGACATCTGATCAGGAACCGAAATGATTTCGTGATAGGCGAACACACATGGAATCCTGTCCGCGCCCTTAATTGTTTGCTTGCCTACTTTAGACCGGGCTCCATCAGCTCCAATGACATAGCGTGTGGTGATCTGACGGGCTCGACCATCAGCATCAACATAATGGATGAGTGTAGGGCCGTCGATTTGGTGCTCCAAGCGTTCAAACTCGCCCTTGCGACGGTCCGCGCCAGATTTCTCAGCCCGCTCTCGAAGAAATTCGTCAAACGTATCACGATTGACCATGCCGACATAACCACCCTCAATTGGCATATCGACAACCTTGCCACTGGGCGCAATCATTCGCGCAGCATTGGCGTGCGCGCAAAGCAAGTGTGGAGGGATATCAAAATCGCGTATGAGACGAGGAGGAATAGCGCCACCGCAAGGCTTAATCCGACCACCCTTGTCCAGCAGCAGAACCCGACGACCTCTTGCGGCGAGATCCGCCGCAGCTGTGGCACCTGCAGGGCCACCACCAATAACGATCACTTCAAAATCTGGTGCTTGGGTCATGACCTTATCCTTATGTCAAAGTAGAAACATGTCCCATCAATGGGGAGGAGGCAGATTCGCTTTCATCAGTTTTTACGCTTGATGGACGTTCGGAAGACCCAAGACGACTGGCGAGATAAGCGGAGACCAAAAACAGCGCCCCCTCAATCAAAAACACTATGAGGAAGGCGTGACCTGTCTCTGGCAAAACAGCGCGCAGACCATCGACGCCCATTGCCCCAAAGAACCCGCCAAGCCCAAAGGCAATCGCCTGCGCGGCACCCCAAATACCCATCCGAATTCCAACTCGGGACTTTTGCCCATGACCGGCCAATCCCATCATGGAGCCGATTGCCGACACGGCAAAAACCCCATTGGCGAAACCCAAGGCAAACACAGTGGGCATAAGTGGCCAGCCTGGGCCAACCTCTGCCGCCGCGGCAAGGCCCAAAAGCGCAAGGGCGGAACCTAGGCAACCAAAAATAGCCCAGGCCGCCATCCAGCTTTTCCCTGACCGCGTAGTGCGCCCGCCAATCGCGCCGGTCAAAATCATGCCCAACAAGACGCCCATGTTTTGAATGCCGGACATTTGCGTCGATTGGCCGGGCGTCATGTGAAAAACCAAGCCGGCAAACGGTTCCAAAATGAGGTCCTGCGCGCTATAGGCGAGCATCGAAACAAAGACGAAAATTGAGAAGTTTCGAGCCAAGGGTTCAGCCCAAATCTCCTTAACAGCCTGCCTGAATGGAACCGGTGGGCCTTCGCTTGTTGCGGGTTCATCTGCAAGCAACTTTGCCCCAACTGGCAACTCGACCCCATGAACCGCTGCCAAGGTTATCAAGAAAGCGCACCCCGCCACCCACGTCGCGGCGAAGGCTAAGGCTTGGGAGCTAAATGGGTCGATTAGCTTGCCGACAACAATCGAGGAAATCACAATCCCGAGGATCATCATAATCCAAGTAATCGAAGCCGCGGCAGGCCGCCTCTCTGGCGCAACACGGGTAGCTAAAAGGGCCAAGAGCGATGTCCCGGACGCCCCCACCCCCATCCCGATCATAAGGTAAGCGAGGACAGAGATGAAGATGCCAAGTAAAGGCGTGGTGGCCATCATGAGCGCGGCATCAGTTGCCCCAAGCGCTCCCAAGCATAAACAAGCCATGCCACCAATGATCCAAGGCGTACGACGACTGCCCAAATCTGAACCATAGCCCCAATGCGGTCGGGTAATCTGAACAGCAAAATGCAGTCCAACTAAGGCCGCCGGCAGCATCGCGGGCATAGCCATTTCCACAACCATTATCCGATTCAGCGTCGAAGTTGTCAGCGCGACCACGGCACCAAGTGCACTTTGCACTAGCCCAAGACGCGCAATGCCAAACCAATCCAGCGGCTTGTGAATGGTTTCAGTCATGGGTGTCCTCCAAGCAGGGATCCAACACCAATGGCACTGACCAACATACCCAGCACATAGAGGCTGGTTCCGGTGGCATTATACCAAGGCGTATGCTTGAGTGGGTCACTTAAGAGTCGGCGCATTAGCGCAACCTGTGCGATTAGAGCGATCAAGACCCCGCCGGCATAAAGCAAAAGCCCCCAGTTCACGAGCAAGCAGATAACGACCACTTGAGGCGCGGCCATGAAAAGGCACGCAATACGCGCGGCACGATCAACCCCCATCACGACCGGCAAGGATCGAAGGCCCAACTGACGGTCTCCCTCGACGGCCTTAAAGTCATTTAGCGTCATGATCCCATGCGCACCGGCGGCGTAAAGCCCAGCAAGCAGCAAAATCTTTAGGTCAGGCAGGGCCTGAGACACAACGGCCGCACCCGTGAACCAAGTAAGGCCTTCGTACGAAAAGCCAACCGAGGCAGGACCCCACCAACCGCTCTGCTTCAGCCTAAAGGGTGGCGCGCTATAAGCCCAGGCAAGGACAATGCCAAGCGTTGCTGCCACAAGGACCCAAACCCCTAACGTAGATGCAAAAATCAAGGACACAACGGTCCAAATCATGGCAATCCACAGGCCCCATCGGCCGGGGATTCTTCCTGATGGGATAGGCCGATTGGGCTCATTTATGGCATCGACATGGCGATCAAACCAATCGTTTACCGCCTGGCTGGTGGCACAAATCATTGGCCCGGCCAAGATCGCACCCGCTAAAGTCAACGGCCACTTTTCAGAGAACGGCGCGCCGGAAGAAACAACTCCGCACATAAAAGCCCACATTGGTGCAAACCATGTGATGGGCTTAAACAGCTCCAACACCGCTTTAGGGGCCGGTAAATTTGATTTTGCCAAGGGGGCGGCTGTCTCATTCATAGGGCAAGCCTATGTTGGACACTGAAAAGTGTCAATTAAATTCGACACCAATTTACTTTGACAGTAACCTCAAAAAACATATTAATTTCAATGCACACAAACAATGCACATACGAAAGAGCTACCCGCAATAATGAGTTTCGCTACCTTATGCCTCATGCATTAGCGAGAAGCAGACTTGCCCCTATTGGGGATCGTCCTCAAAATTGCCAATCCCAAAACGGTGAAGCTTCGAATATAGGCTTTGACGGCTGACACCTAAAATCTCAGCGGCAGACGCTCGATTATTGCCTGTCAAATCGAGCGCAGCCTCGATACAAAGCCTTTCGACAAAATCCGTTGTGTCGCGAACGATCTCCTTCAAAGAAACCCGACCAACCAATTCACTCATATCTGCTGGCGAGCGGACTAACTCCAAAGGCTGTTGTCCACGCTCCATCTCGCGGCGGCTTACACGGCGGATGCTGAAACCATAAAAACCATCATCACCCTCTGGCACCGAGACAGCGCAAACCTCAACATCTTCCAGCTCACCGAACTGGGTTTGCAAAACCGTTGGAAAATTACGAACGACGCCGTACTTTACCAAATTTTCCAGCAAGATGTTCCGATCAACCCCGGGACGGCCGAGGAAGCGTGTCAGAGATTCCCCGTTTGCTTGTTCAGGCGTCGGTAAATGGACAAGATCCAAAAACGCCGAGTTCTCGGTCAGAATATTCAAATCTCGATCTGTAACGACCAACCCATCCGGCAGAAGATTGATCGCGGCCAACATTCTGTGGTTGCTGTCCACGATAATCGGCTCTGACCGTTCCACGGGAACCAGCCGAACCAAGAAATGCATACTACGATCCTGACGAAACAAGGACGCAGTCACATTCAATTGACGACCGTTTGACGTTAAGTTTGATTGTGGAGCCGTGCGACTTGTCGACGCCTGAGCGACCGAGAGAAGCGATGCCGCATCTTCTTGGCTTTGCACGGCAAAAAGGCGCGAAAACGGTTTGCCAACGAGGGACCCATCGCCACCGATCAGGCGGTCAGCCGCAGGGTTGGCTTCAGCGACCCGGCGAGTCGAGCCATCAATAATCAGAACAGCCTCACTGGTTGACTGGAACAGCATTCGGTAGCGCGACTCTGAAGTGCGCATGCGCGCGTAGTCACGCTCCATAGATTGCTGGGCTTGCAGCAGACGTTGTTGCAACACCGACGCAGCTCGATGATCGCGGCCAATAGCGATAATTCGGCCGTCATCACCCGTTCCGACCGCGACGTAGCGCAACGCGACAGAGTCACCCCGCCGTGACGGGTGATTCAACTCGCGCCACCGAATTGCTTTGTCTGAAGCTGCATCCCGCAGCATTTCCTCAACTTTTGGACGACTATCCTGGGTGACAGTATCGGACCAGGGTTTATTGACCCAGCTTTCAAAGTCATCGAGTTGCAAATCTGAATTGCCGACCGCGAGGTCACAAATCACGCCATCACGATCGAGCACAATTGCAACATCGCCACCTGCTGCAAGCACCTTAACCGCAATCGAAGCCTCCAAGTCACCGAGTGCCGCGGGCTGCAGCAATGGACCAAAGTTTTGATTGGGAGGGCGATGTTCCATGTGCGCGTTGATAACCTTGAAACTAGCATAAACGGCTAATGCCTGTGGGTGTGCTCGTATATGACTGTTTCGGCGATTGCGATAGCTTCTCTGCCGTCACTAGCAGAAAAATCGGCTCCGATGCTTGCGGCCAACTCAGGCCGCCCAACAATGTAGCTTCCGCCAACCAACACGAGAATATGGCGATTATGTGAGACTTTTCGTACTTGGCGGATCAATTCCCTCACAAAAGGGACTTGTGACTCGGTCGAAACCCCGATTCCGAGGATGTGGAAGCTCTCACTCCCAACCATCGCCAAGACGTCGTTGAGCCGTGAATTGGGCTCGCAGAGAGTTCTCCACCCGGCGCGCCTAAACAGTTCGTCCACCATGCGGATGCCAAAACTATGCATTTCACCGGCCGGCGTAACAAAAAGGCCGGAGGCGAGGTCATCCCGGACTTCTTCCTGGTTACGATAGGAATCGCTAAGGCGGTTCAGGAGCGTCTGCATCCGCCCAAGACCAATCGTCACATCAGCAAACGTAGCTGTATCGTTCTCCCACATCTCTCCCAAGTGACGGGCAGCGGGGGCCATGAGGTCCACGTAAACTTCATCTAAATGCATACCAGAGTTGAGATAAGCGTGCAGGATCAACTCCACATCATCAACTTCATGGGTTAGAAGAATATGCGCCAAATCCACCACAGCGGTGTGGCCAAGCACTTTCCCAGCAGCTTGACCTTGGTTTTGTTCGCGGTGGGTTTTGTGTGCTAGCATGAGACGTGGGATGATATCCCCTTCGACCATCTGAGCCAATAGCTCCATAATCTTTAAGTCGGTGGATTTGTCGCCGGAGTGCTGGGGCGATGTATTCTGAGCTTGATCCTCATGGCCGTGGCTTCTGGGATCCAGGTGCTCCAAGGTGTCTTGATTGGGCATTTGCTTCTCCAGATTGTCTTCGGAGTCACACCGTCTCGTACGCGTCCAGCTACGCGCTGCCCCCTGCTAGAATTGCCCGCTTCAGGAAGGGAACAATCAGCAGGCCATCACAAACCAGTGCAGCTGCCCTTTTGACAGAACTTTGCTGACCTCTGGTTTTGTCAGCTTACACGAAGATTCAATATGAGCCATAGGCAAATTAGTTTTTTTGTCCCCGAATGTCAAAAAGTGTCAGTTTAATTGGGCGTCCAAATTGCTTGACAATCAGGGGGGGCGTGCGAAACTGCGGGATGGTGCGGGCAATTTTAATTCCGGACCATGGAAAAATCCGGATGAAATCCTTGAAGAGCTTATCAAATTCAACGGCTTCGCATACATCTTGCGAGTGCGAAGGCGCATCCGCTGTTGAACTTGGTGCGCCTAGTCATCAGGTGAAAAAAGGTGAGATTTTCAGTGCGGACCAAGCAGGGGTTGACTGTGTTTTGTCCAATCTACCTGTCAGTTTGACACCATCTGTGGCCGCACAACGGTCTAAACCGCCAAGAAGGCCCCTCTATACCCCCGAGCAAAGGGCGCGACGTGATGCCACACCCTGGACCATGGTGCAGGCCATTTTAGCCCCATTACAATTTTTGGTATTCCTAATCAGCTTGGCTCTCGTGGCCAATTATCTGATCACTGGCAATGGGTATGAAGCGGCGACGATATCCATCCTCGCAAAAACATTTCTACTGTACACCATCATGATCACAGGTTCGATCTGGGAAAAGGTCGTTTTTGACGAGTGGCTCTTCGTAGAAGCATTCTTCTGGGAAGATGTCTTTTCCATGTTGGTTCTCGCGCTGCAGACGCTTTATGTCGTTGCGCTTCTCAAGGGATGGTGGACGCCGCAACAACAAGTCTACATCGCCGTAGCGGCTTACGGTACGTATCTGATCAATGCGGCGCAGTTTCTTTGGAAACTGCGTATGGCCCGGCTAGAAGGGCGAAAGGTCGATATCGACAACGGCAACCGGCAAACCGCCGCCTCCACAGCATCGACAAGCTCTCGATTGGTGAGGAACCAATCATGACGCCGGAAGCCGAAAAAAATGCCATTGCATGGCGCAATCTAATCGTCAGCATGCTGCCATTTGCAGACTCTGCGAGTGATGACCTGCCCATTAGCCGTCTATTGCGTCTATCGCTTTTCCAAATCACGACGGGGATGGCAGCTGTTTTGCTAACCGGAACCTTGAACCGTGTGATGATTGTGGAGTTGGGCGTTAGTGGAACTCTCGTAGCGCTAATGGTGTCGCTGCCTCTGTTGTTTGCGCCTTTACGTGCCTTGATCGGCTTTAAGTCTGATACACATAAATCCTATCTCGGCTGGCGCCGATCGCCATATATTCTTTTGGGCACATTGGCTCAGTTTGGCGGCCTAGCGATCATGCCGTTCGCACTTTTGATCCTATCAGGTGACGGGCAAGGACCGGTTGTCATTGGCCAAATCGGGGCAGCACTTGCCTTTCTCCTTGTGGGTGCTGGGATGCACACCACTCAAACTGCAGGCTTGGCTCTAGCAACTGACCTTGCAACAGACGAAACACGGCCCCGGGTAGTCGCCCTACTTTATGTCATGCTTCTTGTCGGCATGCTGATTTCGTCTTTGGCTTTGGGCAGCTTGCTGGTGGACTTTGATGCAATTCGCCTGATCCAAGTTATTCAAGGTGCCGCTTTAGTTTCGATGATCCTGAATACGGTTGCGGTCTGGAAGCAAGAAGCTCGAAATCCCGCGCTTACCGCTCCAGACCGGGTCCGCCCCGTCTTTAGAGACCAGTGGAATTCGCTGATGCAGCAGGGTCGTACCCTACGCCTCTTGGTCGCGACTGGCCTCGGGGCTGGAGCATTTGCCATGCAAGATGTTTTACTTGAGCCGTATGGAGCTGAAGTTCTAGGCATGAATGTGGGTTCGACCACTGCTTTGACCGCCCTATGGGCGGCAGGCACGCTAACTGGCTTTGCATTTGCCGCCCAGCAACTCAGCAAAGAAGGTGAAGCCCATCGGCTTGCTGGTTATGGCGCATTGATTGGAATTGCGGCTTTCGCTTGCGTCATCCTCTCTGGCGCAATCTCGCTAACGCCACTTTTTTGCTTGGGTGTTATGGGTATTGGGCTTGGAGGCGGGCTTTTCTCAGTAGGTACTCTAACCGCGGCCATGGCATTGGCGCGGGATGGCCAACAGTCTGGACTTGCGCTTGGTGCCTGGGGTGGCGTTCAGGCAACTGCGGCTGGGATTGGGATTGCCCTGGGAGGCGGCATTCGCGATCTTGGCACACAATTGTCGGGTTCTGGTGCGCTTGGCCCCGCCTTCAGTGGACAAGTGACCAGCTACGGTCTCGTCTATCATTTGGAAATTGGGCTGCTGTTCGCAGCACTTATAGCGATTGGTCCGCTCGCCAAGCATGCGCCGGGCGCATCGAAAATTCGTGAAGCACAGGAACTCACAAATAACGGAGAGCGCCGTTTTGGGCTCGCCGAATTCCCGACCCTCTAACTACGATGGAGAAGTGACATGTATAACTATTATTTCGCGGGGACCGTGGATGTCACAGAGATAGTTCTCTATGTCTTCTTTGGTTTTTTCCTTATGCTGGTTCTTTATCTCTTGCGTGAAGGTCGACGCGAGGGATTTCCGCTTGAACACGACGTCACGGGCGAGTTAGAGCCAACACCTGGTGTTTTCTTCCGCGCTCTACCCAAGACCTACAATCTGCCTGACGGCAGCAAATTGGTGAAACCGGACAATTCGCGCGACACCCATGCAACCCAATTCAAGCGGACAGCCGCTTGGTCGGGATCGCCCATTGAGCCCGACGGCAATCCTCTGACATCAGGCATTGGCCCAGGCTCGTACGCCATGCGGGCAGATAAGCCTGACATGACCAACCATGGAACAACTCGTTTGGCCCCGCTGCGCATTGCAACCGATTATTCCATAGACAAAAAGGACCCAGACTTACGGGGCATGGCACTGGTCGGGCTCGACGGCGCAACTGGCGGCGTTATCAAGGATATTTGGGTAGACCGAGCCGAGTTTCTTGTCCGCTACCTGGAGGTTGATGTCACCTCAGAAGGAGGGGCTGCCAAGCATGTGCTCGTACCCATGACCATGTGCGTCGTGCAAAAGAACTTAAATCGTGTTCGTTTGGACGCCGTTTTGGGGAGCCAAGTTGCCGGTGCGCCAACATTGGCCAATCCAGACCAGGTGACTCTGCTCGAAGAAGAAAAGATCGTCGGCTACTTTGGGGCTGGCTATCTCTATTCTACACCTGCCCGCTCGGAGCCTGCAATATGAGTGTCGAACACGACTTTGAGCCCATTCGCGGGCTCCCAAGTGACCTGCCACCGGGTGAAACCATCCTGTGGCAGGGAGAGCCGGATTGGACCCTTATGGCCAGAAGGGTTTTTCGGGTGGATTGGGTTGCTGTCTATTTCGCCTTGCTAATGGCATGGCGCGTTATCGACAGCACAGCTAATGGCCAAGACTTGGTCACAGCACTACTGGCGGCCATTTGGGTTGCACCAATTGCAATCGTGGGTTTAGGCCTCTTGGTTGGCTTGGCCTATCTGAATAGCCGCACCACGGTCTATACATTGACTAACCGCCGCTTGGTCATGCGGTTCGGCGCTGCGCTCACCAAGGCCATCAATATCCCTTACAAGATAATTGAAAGCGCCGCTGTGAACCAAAAGGCGGATGGCAGCGGCGATGTCGCATTGCAATTGGTGAAGCCCAACAAGATCTCGATTATCTTGTTATGGCCACACGCGCGTCCTGGCTTTGTCTCGCAGCCGCAACCTTCGCTCCGCTGTCTGCGTGACGCCACAAGCGCAGCGGCGGTTCTCGCTGAGGCCCTCCGGCAGACACATGAACAATCTCATGCGACTGCGCCCAGGGTCGATGAAGGGTCTCAAGCCACCAGAGGAGGTGGTGTGGGTGCAGAACCTGCCCTCGCCTAGCAACACAAATTATGACCCGCTTCGCTCAGGTGGAGCGGGTCAAACACTACCTAAACGCACCTAGTCCAACTAAAGGAATTTACACATGAGCGCGATCGACCATGAACCGTTTCCAAAAGGGGCTTTGTACGCGGCAGGCAGCTTGATCGCCTTATCGCTAATCGCCGCAGCCGTAGGCCGGTATCAGAATCTTAATCCCCCCGCCGACGCCATTGTTTCAGCACCTATCCCAAGCCAGCTCCTTAAAATGCGCTTCAAGGACGAACCGGATGGGTCGGTCATTGTTCTGAATGCCGATACTGGCGCGACGATTGATACAATTGCCCCCGGTGAGGATGCCTTTATTCGAGCCGTGATGCGCGGTTTTGTCCGCGATCGAAAACTGCGCAAGATTGGCGCCGAGGTACCGTTCAACCTTTCCCGTTATCCCAACAAGCGGTTGACGATGTCAGATCCAACGACGGGAAAGGAAATTGATCTGCGCGCCTTTGGGCCAACCAATGAAGGTGCCTTCGCCCGCTTTTTGGCTGAACCCGGGTCCCGTTAATGGCAACTGCAAGCAACCTGTTTTGCAAAGTGCGAGGTCGCTAATGGACCTTGCCGCCTTGTCTGTGCCTATAATTGCGACGGTGTTCGCTTGGTGGTTCAGCACCGGAATAATCCTCTTGCTTGTGCGCTTGCCACCCAAGAATTATGGCACCGCTCTAAGCCTGTTCGCCTTAGTCCTCGCCTTGGCCACCGGGGGCGTAATTATTACGGCCGACAAAGACACAAGCTCTGCCGCATACTTTGCAGCTGGCTGTGCATTGTGCATATGGGGCTGGCATGAAGCGAGCTTCTTGATGGGTAAGATAACGGGTCCCCGTCCTGCGGCATGCCCTGCCGATGCAAAGGGTTGGGCTCGCTTTAAGTATGCAACCTTAACCGTCATCCATCATGAGATTGCGATTTTTCTTACGCTGTTAGCCCTTGTCGGGTTGACATGGGGCCAACCTAATCAGGTTGCATCTTGGACTTTCGGGGTTTTATTCACTATGCGGATCAGCGCAAAACTGAATATCTTTTTGGGTGTACCAAACCTGACTGACGAGTTTTTCCCTTCCCATTTGGAACATCTCAAGTCCTATTTGCCCAAGCGGCCAATGAATGCATTGATGCCTATCTCGGTAGTCGGCTCGCTCATCCTCTGTGCCTGGCTAATGACTCAAGCGGACCATGCCCCTGAAGGCTCAGCCATGGCGACCGGCTTCGTATTGCTGTTTACTTTGACCGCATTGGCCTTGTTGGAACATTTCTTCATGGTCTTGCCGGTTCAAGACGCTGCCTTATGGCGGTGGGCTTCACCCAATAAGAGCGTGCGGAAACCAGATCCTAGGCCGCCAAAGGATACGGATTTAGGACCAACATCATGGGAGTCGACGAAGTGAGCCATCTCCCAGAGACCCCAGTTGATTGGCCTCTCTCAATGAAGCAAAAAGCCGCACCTATCCAGCCCATCATTCCAGCAATCGGGATAGATGGTCTGTTGTTTCCAATCGAGAAGCTTAAAGCGCACAAAGACGGCACCCTCCATTTGGCGGTTTCCGTGTTCGTGTTTTGTGGCCCTAATTTGCTGATCCAAAAGCGCGCGGAAAGCAAATATCATTGCGGGGGCCTCTGGGCGAATACTTGCTGCACGCACCCTCACTGGAATGAAGCACCGGAGGCGAGCGCCAGACGCAGACTGCAGGAGGAGCTAGGCCTCAAGTTGGAGCTTAAGGCTGCACACGTAATTGAATACTATGCAGAAGTTTCAAACAATCTGATCGAGCATGAGCGCGTCCAAGTGTTCAGAGCTGATGTACCGCACCAGAACCTTGACTTTAACTTGGCCCCTGACGAAGTGGCGGATATTCGTTGGACGGATGTGCGCGAGTTGAAACTAGATGCCATCGCAAATCCGCAAAATTATGCGCCTTGGTTCAAAATCTACCTGAAACGCTGGAGTGAGTTGGGTCTATGAAGAGCCATGCTCTCGCGATTTTATAGAGGCGCTATCAATCTGCCAGTTTTGAGATTGTGTCGCCCAGCAGACGCGAAACAACTTCTCGCGCTTCTTCAATTGATAAATCTTGCTCGAACCGTAAGGCATGCCAATTTTGGAAACTCAGGATGACTTTAATGCTTCGAGTGCTGACCTGATCTGCCAGAATATGCGGTGGTAGCAGGGCTTCTACTGTCGCAGCTTCCAAATCGAGGGTGCGTCGATATTCCTCGGTTAAAAACGCTGATCGGAAGCGCTTAAAGCTGGCAGAAAGCCGGAATGGGTGTATGCGCTCAAATATTGATGTGCGCCGCTCGACAATACGGACCAGCCGTTCTTTCCAAGTGGCCCCGATCACAGCCTCCCGAAGCAGCGGCATTACTTGGGCAGATACACGCTCACTGACTTCCTGATAAAGGCTGTCCATGTCGTCGAAGTGTCGGAAGACCGACCGCAACCCAACACCGGCTACCTCGGCCACGCGTGCCGCACTTGGTGATAAGTCACCACCTTCAATCAAGTGCAGAACTGCCGCGACAATCTTGTCGCGACTGGTTCGGCTACGCGCACGGCGACCGTCTCCGGGTGGATTGGAAGGCAAAGGTAAAGTTGGGAAGTTTGCAGAAGCCATGGGTAATCTCTCGCCTCAAATAGTCGAAATGGCAAGCCAATCCACCAGCCAATTTGCTTGAATCAAAAATATTGACATGTTAGGTGTCAATATTTTCGAAACGGCTAAGTCGAGTGCCGATTAGAGGCCTCGCTCCACTTGCCGTGACTCTCACTACAATTGGCCAGGGGGACGAGTTGGAAAAGGAAAGGGAACGAGATCGTATACGTAACTAAATCATGGCAGACGTTATGCGTTTGTGCCCACCGAAACTATCAGTTCATAATCGCATGGGCGTCCACCCTTGAGTCAGGGCAAAACTGACCAAAACCTCGCAACCATACCGGTCTTTTCTAAGGACGATTGCAGCGAGACATGATGTGCTTAGCTCGCCAAAACAAGCCCTGCCCGCCTGGCAGCAACTGCAAAAGTAACCACCCAAATCAATGCACCCAAGCCATAGGAGCAACCATGTCAGCTTTGATCATTTGGGGCACCGCCCTCCTTCTCTATGCTGTCTTCCGACTTTGGTACGATAATTGGAACGGGCCAGTTAAGCCCCATGAGGTCGAGGCATTCCTAGACTCAATTGGCGATAGGCTTGAAGAGACTGGTAATAGCAGGTCGATTCTAAAGACCTTTCTGGAGCAAGATGATGGGCGTGAGTTTCTGATGCTCAATCTTGTTAAGGCTGAAATGAGAGAGGTAGAGGATCCGAGGACGGGCCAAAGAGTTCGTGGTACCGCGCTTTTGAAGCGCTACTCAGAGCGCTTCATGCCCGTGCTGCTGGCGCGTGGCGGCCACCCGGCCATCGTGGGGCGGAAAGTTGGTGGCTATATTGATGCATGGAATACGCCAGCAGACCCAGGTTGGACCCTGTTTGGCCTTATGCGCTATCGGAGCCGGCGAGACATGATGCGCCTTGCCTTAGACCCCAACTTTATCGCGGCTCACCCTGAGAAAATATTGGGCACGCCGGTCACCTTTTCATTTCCAACGCACAGAATGTTGAGCCTCTATTTGAGCCCACGTCTAAGCGTTCTTCTGCTACTTACCTTGGCAGCAGCGCTTACTCAGTTAGCTTTTGGCACTTGAGCGGTGAAGTGGGGAAACGACAGCCTGCCCCCAACCATTATGCTCTTGTAGTCAATGGTTGGTTCGGAAATGACACGCCCGTTTAACTCCACATCCTTCATATCCAAACGCTCAACCAAAAGAACCGTTCCGTTAGCTAAGTGAAGCTTTGCTTTCGACACAAGAGGGCGCCCTAAGGTGAAACGTCCACTCGCAGCTTCAACCGGATAGAAACCCAAATTTGCAAAGACATACCATGCGCTCATCTGCCCACAATCATCATTACCAATAATGCCGTCTGGACGGTCCGAGTAAAAAGTTCGGGCAATCCGCTCGATCATCTCATAGCCGCGCTCTGGTGTGTCACTATAGGCGTACAACCAAGCAATATGGTGGCTTGGCTCATTACCGTGCGCATATTGTCCTATGAGTGCCTCTTGACCCAAGTGCTTGTTATCGCCCAGCGATGGCAGGGAAAAGAACCGATCCAACCAGCGCGATAAGCCACTTGATCCACCAACTAGCGCACGGAAGCCATCCACATCATGAAGTGCTGGGGTGGCTGTGTATTGCCATGCATTGGCCTCTGTATAATCGCCTGGATTATTCATCGGCGAAGTGGGCACCAAAGGATCAAAAGGGGTTCGCCAGCCACCCGCCTTGTTACGGGCGCGCATTGTTTGCGTTGATGGATCGAATAAATGGCGATAACCTGCGGCACGGACCTCAAATCGTTTGCCGATTTCATGCTTTCCTAAATGCCTCGCGACACGCGCCACTGCGTCATCACCAATACCGTATTCTAGTGTCTTTGAGACCGCTTCGCCCTCATTCAGATCATAAGGCAGATAGCCAAACTCTTCGTAAGCCCGCCAATCACGCTGGGCCCATGCGGGTGCATTAGGTCGCGGATCAGTTGAGGTAGCAATCATCGCCGCTAGAGCTTCGGCCTTATCAAAGCCTTGAAACCCTTTTGCCACCGCATCAGCGATAACAGGCAAAGCGGGATTGCCGATCATGGTCCAAGTCTCGCGCCCCCACGCGGTCCAAAGAGGCAAATAGCCTTGGGCTCGATGATGCTCAAGCATGGTCTGAATCATTCCATCGACGCGTTCGGGTACGATCAAAGTAAAGAGGGGATGGACGCCTCGGAACGTGTCCCAAAGGGACAGAGTGCTATAATAGTGACCCGTTTCGGCTTTGATGACTTGGCCGGTTGGACCTCGTACCCGGCCGTCCACGTCAGCAATATCGCTTGGATGGATCAAGGTTCGATAAAGGGCGGAATAGAATATCCGTTTCTCCCTATCGCTTCCTTCGATCTCAATCCGCTGCAGCAAGGTGCTCCACTGGCTACGAGCAGACTGAACGACAACGTCAAAACGCGGCTGACCAAAAGCAGCAAGATTGGCACGCGCCCCAGCCACATCCACAGTCGATAGGGCAATGCGCGCCTCTAAAGCTCTGCTCTGTCTAAGGTCAAATTCCAGAATCAAACGCGGCGCGCGGTCTCCAGGGCGCGCGGGCAAGGTTATGACATTCGAAATCGGCCGACTAAAGCGCACAATGAAGGATGCCTCACGCTCAACCCAGTTTTTCGACCAAACAGTACCACTAATCTCACCACGAACAGCATCCGTTTTCACTTCCGACTTCAAAACTCTTGGGCCATCACCAAACAAAATGCCGTGCTGCAGGTCGAGAAGAACCTGCACCTTGCCCGAACGGTCAAAGCGATAGCGCTGAATTGCGACGCGCTGACCGGCTGTGAGTTCGACCCGGACGCCGTGATCCTTCAAAGTTACAGCATAATAGCCTGGGCTGGCTTTCTCCGTCACTTTGTCGAAGGAACTGCGAAAATTGACAGTTTTACGGGTCCATTTAGTCCCTGATGAGGGCTGGAGCAAAACGTCGCCCAGCTCACCAATGCCCGCCCCGCTGATATGGGTGTTGGAGAAACCAAGGATCGAGCGCCCTTGATACTGGTAGCCACTGGAGTAGCTCCAACCCCGATCCTCCATATCAGGACCTGGCGCAACCATGCCAAAAGGTACGACTGCACCAGGAAAGACATGGCCGGTACCATCTGTGCCAATAAACGGATCTACATAATTCAGTGGGTGCTTCTCTAATGCCTCGACAGGCGTGACCAATATTAAAGTGGCAAATCCAAACATCCAAAAGACAAGTCGCTTAAGTACTCGCATTTGCGTCTACCCCTTTGCCTATACTGGCGAAAAACAAGAGAGAACGATGCAAGTTGGACTTCCAATAGTCCCAATCATGGCCGCCAGAAAGTTCTTCATAGATATGTATCAGGTCATGGCTTGCCATCTTTTGGTGGAGTTCTCGGTTTGCGGGGAGAAGAGCGTCCTCTGTGCCACAATCGAAGCGGATGGAGGGTAGTTTTCCATGAGCCGACCGCATAGCCGCAAATATGTCCTGGTCGCTTGGATTAGAACTCCACCCGGCGGTGTCGTCTTCAATCAGCTTGGTTAACTGGGCAACGTTAGTCACTGCCGAATGCGCGCTGATAGCCCTATAGGCACTGGGAAATTTGGCACCGAGGCGAAGGGCTGCAAAGCCACCCATGGACAGTCCGGCCAAAAATCGGGGCGAAACAGAGCTGCAGGCCGATGTTAGCGCGTAAGCGATTGTTGGAACTTCTTCTACAATCCATTTCTCATAATCAGCATCGGCATGCGCAATATAGCCAGACCCATCTCCCCAAAGACCATCGGATGGCATAAGAAGCACCATAGGTGGAATCAGTTTCTGCGACATTAGCGCCCGTGCGGTCAGATGCGCTTCACCCTTAAATGCCCAAGCCCAATGCGAACCGAAAACGCCGTGCAATAATGTCACAACCGGAACGTTCGCCAACGCCTCAAGGCCTTTAGGAATGAAAGCCGTGACATCTGCCCGTCTGCCCAAGGCTTTACTTTTGACGGTGACATGAGACAGCCCAAATGTATCTGCCGTTAATTCCGCATTCTCAAAAGTTCTAAACATGTGCCCTACCATTCTCGAAGATAACGACACCCTTTGCGGTGCGGCCTGCCAACATATCGTCGATGGCGTCACTAAGAGCTTCGAGACGATAGGTCTTGGAGATCATTGTCGACAATTGAAGCGTGCCTTCAGCTGCCCAGTGCATCAAGCGAGGGAAGTCCCGGTCGGGCACGCAGCCGCCATATAGAGGAGTTACGTACCGCTTATCCCACCAGAACATAGGCATTGGGACCTCAACAGGCCCATGGGCCCCACTTACTTGGACAGCCATCCCGCCATTACGGACTAGCTTTAATGGCAAAAATGCTAGCGCTGCAACGCCTGTGGCCTCGAACGCAAAATCTACGCCGCGTCCCGCGGTCTTGGCTTTAACCTGTGCGGTTAGGCCGTCGTGATTGGCGTCAGATGAATCGGCAAGGATAAGGTCTGTGGCCCCCATCTCTCGTGCGCGGTTCAAACTTTCCTGCCGAAGGTCAATCGCAATAATTTTGCTGACACCAGCCAAGCGCGCGCCCTGCACAACCGAAAGACCCACCCCACCACAGCCAACAATAGCGAGTGTATCGCCGGGACTGGGTTGCGCGATATTCAGAACAGAGCCGACGCCCGTCATGACGCCACAGCCCAGAATACAGGCATGCTCGACAGGAATTTCAGGCAAAATTGGGGTTACAGCCGACCTACGAACCAAGGTAAACTCTGAAAATGTGCCAAGATTAAAGGCACGCTCAATAGCTTGGTCCTGCCAAATGGTATGCCCTAGTCCAGCGCGGCTTGTTCCATAGGTTTCAGGGTCAATCCCATGTGAACGCTCGCAGATATTGGCGTGCCCAGTCTCGCATTGCTTGCAGCGGCCACAAGGTATTGCCCAATTAAGCAGAACCGGAGTGCCAATTTCCAAGTCAATGACATCCGGTCCAACGGCCTCGACCCAACCGGCTCCTTCATGTCCTGCCACAAGCGGTCCCTCCCACGAAAGAGATGCATAATCTGTGTGGCATATGCCGGATGCACCAAGTGCCACCCTTACTTCGTCCCCAATTGGTGCACGGACAGATACATAATCCAAAACAAATCCGCCCCGGCCATCGGTAATGGCAGCCAGCCCCTTACGGCTGCTTGTTTGGCTCGGGCTCAGCATGTTGCACGCTCGTAAACTATCGGATTTTTCGGCGTTTGGATGATTTCGCCAATGCGTGCGCCTGGACACCATTGGACCCAGTCCCCTTCTTGGATGCCGTTTGTTGGCTTTTGGAGCACCATGTCAACGTCCATGTAGATTATGGTCATCACACTTCGCGGCTTGGTAGAGACATTTGATCCGGCCTTGTGGAACGTCCAACCCAAGTGAAAGCTGACATCACCAAGCTCATATGGATTCTGGATTAACGGGAATCGACGGGCTTCCATCATCGCTGTAATGGCGGCTTCGCTTTCATCGGAAATGCCGAGGTCTCGACCAAATGCTTCATGTTGACTACCGGCATAAAAACTCAGTGGACCCATTTCTAGAGGGACGTTCTGTAAAGGAATCCAAGCGGTAATTGTGCGGTCAGTTGAAAGTGGCCAATAATACTGATCTGCGTGCGCGGGCGTGATCCCACCACCAGGCTCTTTGTAGAGCGATTGATCATGGTAAAGACGCACACCGCGTACACCCATCAATTCCGCAGCGATACGACCCAAGGTTTTACCAAGAACGAAAGCTTTTACACGCTCGCTTTGTTCCCACAGATTCATAACTTGTAAGAAGGCGCGATCGTATGTGGTTCGCTCCTGCAATGGTTTAGTCTGGGTATTAAGCGCGATGGTCAGGCTTGTGATCTCGCGACCATACTCAGCCAATACACTTGGCGACAACACCGATTTCAAATGGATGAAGCCGTCTTTCTCAAACTTGTGGAGCTGCTCTGGCTTCAGGTCAAAGGGAAGATCGAGATCAGAGTTCAGAACAAGACTCATGGAAAGAATCCTTGGCTAGATAGCGAGGGAAGAGAGACCAGAAAGGCCGATACCGGACCGAGCGTGATTTCCTTTCTGCCGACCGATACTCTGCCGACAGTCAATGCAGGCTGGTCAACCAGCGACTTGGAAGTAGGGACTATTTGAGTCTGGCCTGAGAAATTGAAGCCCGCCAGGCAAGTTTCACCCGAACAATTGCGGGAAAAGATAAGACAAGAGCCATCCTCGTGAAGAACCTTGAAATCGCCATAGCGCAAAGCAGAACTCGACTGGCGTAATCGGATCGCCAGCTTCGCAAAAGCCAATACAGAGGCTCGATTTTTGGACTGTAAGTCGATACTTTGGTCCCGGTGTCCTTCTATAACTGGCAACCAAGGCTTCGTGTCTGAAAAGCCCATAAAGGCTTGGTCATGGAGCCACGGCAGCACAGTCCTGCAACCATCACGGCCCTTATTAGCAGGCCAACTGGCAATCCCGAGGGGATCTTTTAAGTCCTCAAATCTGAGTTCTGCTTGAGTAAGCCCCAGCTCCTCCCCTTGATACAGAAAAACTGTGCCACGCAGAGCAAGGAGGAGTGCTAAGGCAAACTGAGCGACTTGATCTGATGGAGCATCGAGTTCCCATCGGCTGGCCACGCGCTCGCAGTCATGATTGCTCAGCGCCCAAGACGGCCAAGCTAATGCACCCAGCCCTTTAGTCCATGGCACCATCGCTTCGCTAAAGTGTTTCGGGTCAGCGCGATTGCTCAATAGCTGAAATGAATAGGCGGTATGTAGGTGATCTGATCCGGCCGTGTATTCAATCATACGAGCGAGATTGTCATCGGAGCCGATTTCACCAACGACAAATCTACCTGGAAACTCGTTCAGCAATGCTCGAATTTGCTTCAGAAAAGGCAAGTTTTCAGGCTGACAGACATTATAAATGTGCCGCTGCATAGTAGCCGGACTCTCTCCGGGCTTTGGCGGATTATTGCGAAGCTGCTTGTCGTGGAAATAATAGTTCACCGTGTCCAGCCGGAAGCCATCAACACCGCGTTCGAGCCAAAACCGCCCTATATCCAAAATGGCTTTCCGAACTTCTTGGCAGTGAAAATTCAAGTCCGGCATCTGGGGCAGAAAGTTATGCAAATAGTATTGGCCACGACGGGGCTCCCAGGTCCATGTGCCGCCGCCCATCCAGCTCTGCCAATTCGTCGGGCAGGATCCATCACACAGTGGGTCGGCCCAAACATACCAATCCGCTTTCGGATTTGTGCGACTTTGACGGCTTTCTTGGAACCACGCATGCTCAATGGCCGTGTGCGACCAGACCTGATCAATGATTACCTTTAGACCGAGCGCATGCGCTTTGGCGATCAAAGCATCAAAATCTCGCATGTCGCCGAACATCGGGTCGATGGCGCAATGGTCGCTGACGTCATAGCCAAAGTCTCGCTGCGGCGATGCAAAAAATGGAGATAGCCAGATTCCATCAACTCCGAGTTCTGCGACATAGTCGAGCTTGGAGGTTACCCCCTTTAAATCGCCGATCCCGTCGCCATTTGAATCGGCAAAGCTTCGTGGATAGATTTGATATAGCGTTGCGCCACGCCACCAATTCGGATCAGAAAATTGCATTGATTGGTTTAATTCGCTTGGTTTGACCAAATTTAATTGGCGGGACCTCACAAGCATAGAGGCTTCACCTTTGGCATGTCACAAACAATGCCATCACCAGACATGCGAAAAACTATCGCGAACTTGACCCATGATCCGGGTAGGTTGCGCGCTCTGGGACTTCACGAAGACTTCCGAATGAAAACTAAGATACTTGGATGCAGCGAATAAGTGACTTTCTGCCTTAAAGTTATCTCCAAATATCAAAAGCAGGTCGATAACAGTTCAGAGAAGCGATTTTCACTTGCTGCTGCCGCTGCATAAACCATTAATACACCAGTTTCTGCTTATCTATCTCTTACTACGTAAAGGTAACGGCCAGCTGTGTTGTTTTCAAGGAGACAGAGAACTAGGCGACGCGGCGAACGCGGCAATCTAGCCGTGGTCACGGGCCTTATTGCGATCCCTGTGGCCATGATTGTTGTGATTACAATCGAGATGGTGTCGCTCAGTAGTGAGAAGGCGCGAATGCAAGCTGCTGTTGATGCCGCAGCACTCGCTGGTGCTCGCGAACTGGCCGTTGCTGGTGGCTCCGCCCGGAATGCCAATGGCTTTGCAGAAACGTTCGCGATGAACCAAGTCTCTGATTTGTCGCCGCGAATAGCTATGACCTTTACCGCAAGCCAGAATTCCAATGGTGGATTCCAAGTTGCTGGAGTCGGACTACGTGGCTCCTTTTTCGGCAATATGGTTCCCCCTGGAGGCTTCAGAATCGAAGTTAACGCGGTTGCGGAGGCGTTGAACCAAGCACCCCTTTGTGTGCTAGCTTTGCCGGAAAACGAAGACGACGAAGCTGAACCATCTGGCTTGAGCGTTATTCTTAATAGCAGCGTTCAAGCCACAAATTGCTTGGTTCACTCAAACGGGAATATGCAGACAGAAGGCAAAGGCGTCGTAACGGCCGGAACGATCCAAGCTTCACGCACAGCAACCGGCACCGGATTTACACCGGCCGCCAATAGTGGAGCGCTTCGCGTTGCCGATCCATTTAGGGGGCGAACTATCAAAAGAGCCAATGCGTGTTCAGGCACTCCAAGCGCAGCGCTTGAAGTCAATGGATCTTCAGTTTTTACACTTCCGGCGGGCGTTCACAATCGAATAGTCCTTGTACAAGGCAGCGGAAAGCTAATTCTCGGAGCTGGCGAACATTATTTTTGCAGGTCTTTTGCTGTAAGAGGCAACGGAAGTCTTACTGGCGATAACGTGGTAATGATGTTCGATGATGATGCGACGTTCAATGCTACGGAGAGCTCAATCATTGCATTGACCGGCAGAACAACAGGTGACTGGGCTGGCTTTGTGATTGTCACAACGCGAGACAATGAAGAGGACATGGAAATATCCTCCAGCTTCGTCGATAAACTTCTGGGTACCATTTATTTGCCCAATGCCGAATTGCTGATTAATGCAGCGGGATCTGTTGCTGAAGATTCAAAATGGAGCGTAGTCGTCGCCAAAGAGATTGCGTTAGATCGCAACGCTCGGCTTGTTATCAATACAGATTACACAGGCTCTGGCGTTCCTGTTCCTATTGGCGTGGGTGACAAGAAGCTAAGCGGAAACGGAACTAGATTGCGCCAGTAATTTTTCTACACAAGCTCGCTTTAGGACCTGGGCAGTCGGACCCTTTGGGCACTTTTGCCATTGGAACATAAGGAAAACTTTTCTAAAGCAGATGGATAAACCATTCCCGGGCTAAGGTGCCAACGCCTCCAACGAATTAGCAATCCTCCTCTTAATAGCAGCGTCTTCCTGAAGTGCACTTGTGAGCACTTACACGCTGGCCAAGGGCCGAACGAGTTTTACGCTCCAAATCAAGGTCGACCGCAAATCCCGGCGCGGCCGGTTCGCGACTTTCAGAGGCTTAGTTGCCATGCTGTTAGTTGAGATTGCCATTATTAGTAGAATTGGTCGCTCTGTAAGCTGAGCGAAGTAGGCTGCTAATAACAGCATATACAGCAGCCAGAGCTCTCAATAGGTAGAGTAGCACTAATTGCGCGAGAAACTTCGTAAGCCAGCAAATCATGGATATGACGCCACAAATTAGGATCCGTTTCGCAGCGACACTTAGCATCGACCACAGCATACCGATTCCCGTTGCCTCCAATTGGGCAAGACTAAACGGCGATTTAATTCTGCCATATGGATTTATGATGCGTACTATCGCCACGATCGAGGTCTTGACATGGTCAAAAAGGGGATTCCGTGGACCTACACTATACCCAATGTGTTTAACATGTTAACCAAAATATTGATTTTTTGACTATTTCCGACTGCGCAAAAATGATTTTTTCTGGCCTAATGGGCCTTTTCCAAAAAATTTTATTGAATGGCTTAGCTACTCCTTCACCCCCTGTTACTACTGAGAATGCTTTGGTCCTTGCTTTTGTGCGCATTTGGAACAGGCTAATCTATGTCTGGAGTTCGTAACCTAGCTGCGTTGGCAACTTCAGCCTCGACAAGTCGTGTGCTGAATCTAAACTTGGTTGCGAAACGCTATCCAGACGATCCAATGCGCAAAAAGGCACCCCTGTTTACCGATGATCTTCTGAACCGTTCGATCCTAGTTAAGCACAGGCTTCGACGGGATGAAGCCTATTTGTTGCCGAACTCCGCTGCGGTTGCCACTAAGATCATTTTCCCTTTAGATTTTGACGACCTCGAACTCGGCGGACGTTCGATTTTTGTGAACCAGAAGGGCTTCCGCCAGGCCATTTGCGATTTGGTTGGTTATCGCGAGTTGGAGCTAGAGAAGGACTTCCTTGTGCTTTCCTTGCTCAACGAATTGCCCTCCCTCGATCCATTCTTGGTCCGAGAACAGTTGAGGAGAAACCACCACCAGCCAGCAGACTGCTATTTTTCGATCTCGCCTGCTGACACGAGTCGCATGCAGAGCTTCACGAATGCTGAGATGGCCCCTTTGATCCGCATGGCATTCCAAACAAAGCCGGGCGCAACTAGTGCCGGTCTGGTTGGAAAGTTGGCTGATGCCCTTCTGTCTGCGAATGCGGATACGCGCCTCGACCCATTGAGAGAGACCCTTGGTCTGCATGGAGATCAGTTCACCCAGGGCATCTTCAGCTGGAAGGGTTTCATTTATTACAAATGGCAATTCTCTGAAATGATTCAAAGCCTCATCCGGGTCACCCAAGAGATGGAACATATCAAACCATCAGGCCGGAATGACGTTGCAACGCGTGAGGAAATTCGGGCTCTTAAAGCCTCTATCCGCAAACGGATCCGCGAAGCTGCCCGAAACTGCAGTCGCGTCTTGGCTCTCTACGATGATGCTTTTGCAGACCTTGTACACCGAGGCAATACGGCGGCTTTCCGCCGCTTCCTTTTGGAGGCGCCTATATTCTTTTTAGACCTCGGACATTCCATGGGCATGATTTCGCACATCTCGTCCTTTTGGGGTTATCGGTTTAAGGGCGGCTCAGCCGATTTACCAACCGCGGAAGAGTTCCGCGACATTTTGGTTGAGTTTGAGACCGGGCTTGCCCCGCGGCAATCGTATTCCCAACCATGGTGAACTGACAGCCTAGCGCTTGCTGGGTGTGATTGGGTTCACATCATAGGCGGCCAAAGTGGCCAAGGTCACAATTTCAGACACAGGTGCCGACAGCGAACAGATTTGCACAGGGTGCCTTAGGCCGACAATCATGGGACCTAATACAGTCGCTCCACCCAAAAATTCCACCAGATCTGTTGAAATGCGGGCCGAGTGAATAGCTGGCATCACCAAAACATTAGCAGGACCTGACAACCTCGAGAAAGGATAAAGGCGGTGTGAGTCAGCACTCAGCGCCACACCAACCGACATTTCCCCCTCATATTCGAAGTCAATTTCTTCCATCCGGTCTAAGATAGCCGTCGCCTCACGGCATTTCTCGGAGCGCTCGCCCATGGGGCGACCAAACGTAGAATAGGCCACAAAGGCAACGCGTGGGACGAAGCCCAGACGCTTAGCAGCGCCAGCTGCTTGAATTGCAATGCGCGCCAGATCCTCAGCGTTTGGCATTTCGGTCACATTGGTGTCGGCGACAAAAATGGTTCGCCCCTTCGAAATCAATACTGAAAGGCCAATTGGCTTGGTCCGAGGAGGCGCATCAATCGCCAACATCACCTCACCGAGCGCTTGGTCGGTCGTCCGAGTGGTCCCCGTAACCATTCCATCTGCATCACCCATTGCAAC
The DNA here is from genome assembly GCF_020253525.1 of Aquidulcibacter sp. Classification (GTDB taxonomy): domain Bacteria; phylum Pseudomonadota; class Alphaproteobacteria; order Caulobacterales; family Aquidulcibacteraceae; genus Aquidulcibacter. Next base: position 777 of record NZ_JADCBK010000072.1, on the reverse strand, counting down.
CATTGTTGCAGCGAATACGTTTCGATCTTGATTGATCATGCGCTGGCAATCGCGCAACAAATACCCACGACGCTGCAGACGGCGATAGAGATAATCTGTATAATCAACGTTGCGGTCAGAAAGGCGGGCATTGAATATCTGGAGCCCCGAATCTTCAGGAACACCTACCAATGACTTATTGCGCCGGACCTGTTCTTCGCGGCCAATCAAGATGGCCTTGCCCATTTCCAATTGTTCAAATTGATAAGCGGCGCGGATCACTGCGGGGTCTTCGCCCTCTGCGAACACAATTGTCTTCGGGTTGGCACGAACTGTCTCTTGCAGACTTTGCAGTAACGAAGCTGTTGGATCGAGGCGCTGGGCCAATCGATCTCGATAGGCACCCATATCATCAATCGGTTTTCGGGCTACCCCGGTGTCCATCGCAGCTTGCGCCACCGCTGGCGGAATGGCCGCGATCAATCGCGGGTCAAATGGTGTCGGAATGATGTAGCCTGGACCGAACTTTAGCTGGCGGCCATGATAAGCGGCCATTACTTCATCCGGCACATCCTCGCGTGCAAGCTCTGCCAAGGCTCGGGCCGCTGCCAGCTTCATTTCCTCGTTAATGGTTCTCGCGCGGACGTCGAGTGCACCACGGAATATGTATGGAAAGCCCAAAACATTGTTGACTTGGTTCGCATAGTCGGAACGGCCCGTAGCGATAATGGCGTCAGATCTTACTTCCATAATCTCTTCCGGGCGAATTTCAGGGTCGGGATTGGCCATGGCGAAAAT
>NZ_JADCBK010000071.1 GCF_020253525.1 Aquidulcibacter sp. | reverse complement strand
TGACCCGATAGCCCTTAGCACCCAGGCGGATGGCAGCAGCAAGGCCACCAAAGCCTGCGCCAATGACAATGGCATGAGGACGGGTGTCGGCACGGGCCGCAGCGAAGTCAGAGGGTCGTGTTGTAAAATTCATTGGACAATTAAACCCGCAATTTGAGTGGACGCAAGGCCCGGGCAAACCCTTAAACAAGCAGGCCAGCAAGTTTGGCGTTACAGGCGCTTAGTTTAAACCCATTTGCCGTCAGGCGGGATAGATTTAGGTCGCAGATGGGCCGAGAACAGAGAAGACCACAGCAGCCACCGCGTTTGGATCTTCCTCATGCGCCAAATGGCCCAGTTGCGGCAGCGGGATAAAGCGGGCTTGGGGGACGGTTTGGCACAAGGTCTGTGCACTTGCCGGGGTCACCGCTGCATCCTTCGCACCCGACACCAAATAGATCGGCACCTGAAGCCCTGCCATCTTTCGAACCAAGGGGGCGAGGTTCCAATTCGCCATCATCCCCAACATGCCGGCAACATGGCCCGGTGCGGTAAAGAGATCACGATATCTTGCCACCATGTCAGCTGGAATTTCAGAGCCGGTACTGCGCATCAATTTCTCGATCCTGCGGCTATCTTTCGCGCCACTGGCGACTGCGTAAATGGTAAGGGGATTGAGCGCCAAGACATGGGCCGCAACTGGGAAGAGAAGGGCCGCCAAGCCCTTAAAGGGCTGAAACGCCCCATTTATGGCAATAATGACTTGTGGGCGAACATAGCCTGCGAGGGTTAATTCCGCCGCAATGGCGGCCCCCGCCGAATGCCCGATCAGGGCTGTGGGCTCTATATCCAAGGCCGTCAGTAAATCGCGAATAAGCCGTGCCATGCCCGCTAAAGACTGGCCTGATTCAGGGGGTGTTTGGGTAAAGCCATGCCCGGGCAGGTCTGGCATGACCAAAGTAAATTGCTCGGCAAGCAAGGGGGCAATGCCCGCCCAAGTATGACAGGACGAGCCCGTTCCATGCAGCAATAGGATCGGTGGGCCTTGGCCCATTGTCTGTAAGTGCCACTTTTGATCACCGACTTGGATGAAGCGGCTGTACTGGCGATGTGGCCAATTCATCCCTTCCCGGTTCCATTTCGGCTTTCTGTACATCAGCTGGGTTCCAGTTAATCCTGCGGGGAACCAAAGCACAGATTGATGATCGGCCTTGGCCATGTTTCGAACGTGTCCACAGCGTGGTCACCGCAAATTCGCCCTACCGCGATTGTCGAATGTTCCACTACTATTGCCCCTGTGACCCCCTAAAACATCGGTGTGACATTAACCTGCTAAGGTCGTGCGAACCAGAGCCATACATTGACAAGCTTGTTACCGGCGGCAAGCCAACCCGTTCAGGCGGATCTTGGGAGAAGAACAGCATGAGACGGCAAGGTTTACAATGGAAGTTTCATCCCCAGCGTGATCTGCTGCTTGCAGAGGCGCATGCGCGGCCCTCCACACCGGTGCAAGCACCCCATTTGGCTTCGCGCATCGCCACCATGTCCGGCGAAGGCGGGGTTGGCGCAGACCGTGCTCATATGGCCGCTTTATGCCGCAAAATCGGAACATCAGAGCCGGGGCCCGACGCTCGATGGTGTGTAGTGGATGGTGGAACATGGCGCTTGCGGTGGGAGCGTCACACCGAAATCTCAACCTGGACCGTGTTTCGAGACAGCCCCGCAACGCCAGACTTTATGTTCGAAGCCACGGCACTCGATTTGATCCCGCAGGACTGGCTGGCAGACTTGCCAGGGGAAGTTCTATGTGCGGCACATGTCGTTTTGTCGACATTAGCGCCCGAGCATTTACCCTTTGCCGATAGCGACGTAATCGCCGCCCGTGTTGCCAATGGCACGATTGACGTATTCAGCGATTTCCGCCCCGGCCCTGATTCCTTTACCCGCTTTGTCATGGTTCAGTCTGACCCCAATCCCGTGACGGCGGGCCGTGTCTTGCAACAATTGTTCGAGATAGAGACCTATCGTCTCTTGGCGCTCTTGGCCTTCCCGCTGGCCAATTCCACCTCAGCGACTTTGGCGCGCTTTGAGGCTGAAGCGGCTGCCTCGGCCATGCAAGTTGCCGACGAGGGTGGCGTGGAAGCTGACCGCAACCTTCTCTCACGCCTCGCAGCTTTAGCGGGGCAAGCCGAAGCTTTGGTCGGGGCAACCACCTATCGATTTGCCGCTGCCCGCGCGTATGAAGGGCTGGTGCAAGAGCGGATCGGCCAATTGCGCGAGCAAGCTATTGAGGGTCGTCCAACCATTTCAGACTTTATGGAACGGCGACTGGCACCCGCCATGCGCACCTGCGTGGCGGTGGCAGAGCGTCAACGTGATGTGATTGAGCGGATCGCCCGCACCACGCAAATGCTCAACACGCGGGTTGAAGTAGCTTCCGAGGCAATCAATGTCGGCCTTTTGGCCTCGATGGATCGCCGCAGCCAAGAGCAGTTACGCCTCCAGCAGACCGTTGAAGGCCTGTCGGTCGCCGCCATCTCTTACTATTCGTTGGGCCTGATCCATTTTGCGATGGAAGGCTTGGCCGAAACGATTTTCCACTTCAATGCCAAAGCCGCCACCGGCCTTTCTGCCCCCTTTGTGGTGTTCGGCGTTTGGTACATTCTACGCCAATTGCGCAAAGCAATTTCGGGCGGGAAGTAAGCAGCCACTCCCGCCCCCACCCCCAACGATGTCATCCCCGCCGAAGCATGAGCGAAGAGCGGGGACTTGGTGGGACTTTGCGCTCGGAGGTCCCGGCTCGGCTGCGCCGTCCGGGATTGTCTGTTTGTAGTTTTTTGTTCTGGAAGGCTCATGCGCAGGCCCTGCCTGCCCCAAAAGCCATACGTTATTGTTCGTGGGCGATTTGACGGGTCAAGTCCGCGCTGCGCCGCTCCGCGGCAGATTTCCGAAGGAAATCTGGACTTGACGCGACAAATCGCCCGAGCACGATAAAGGAAGCGGTTGGGTGACCAGAATGGGCACCAAAACGCTTCTAGATCAAACCTCTCCCCACAACGTCATCCCCGCCGAAGCGAAGAGCGGGGACCTTGTGGGACGCGCAACAAAAAACACGCGCTGCCCTTGCCCCCGAGGGGGAGGGTGGGCTCGGAGTTCAATTGCGGGAAGACTTTGACTCGAAGCTTAGCGCCCATCGGAGTCGTCGGACGTGTCTAGAGCCTCGATCTTCAGTCTAAATGTAAGTGCACCGCGCCGTGGTTTAAGTGCCAATTATCAAGCCTAGTGAAGCTGAGTGGCCGGGGCAAGGTTGTCCAAAGAGAAAATAGATTGTACTTGATTTTTAGATCAACTTTGTGGCATTTGCACTTTTAAATTGAGGCGGCAACATGGCTCAGTACCTTGGGTTATATTTTGATACAGTCGAAGGTGAATATCCCGATTTGGACGTAGTAGCGCGGACTGCACTGGCGTATTCAAACGCAATCAAAATGGTTGCATTGGAATTAGACCCAAGATTCGACATTGTCATCAGAGTTGATGGTTTTTCTCCCGGCAGCCTAACACTTCATTCGTTTATCGATGAGAATGGAAAAATCAAAGTCAAAAGAACCACGTTTTATGCCCTGGCAGTAGTGGTAATGATGTGGTTCTGTGAGAAAGTTCTCGATTACAGTGCAAATCTTTTCTTGGATGAATTGTTAAACAATCAACCAGAAATTGTAAAATTATCCGCTGACGATATTGAAAAAATTGCCATTAGGGTACACGAACTAAATGAAAATCCAAAGGTCAATCGCTACGGAGAAAGGGTAAGGGTTGAAGCGGGTCGCGACCCGGTAGTTGTTGGTCTGGGCGTGTCGGTGTCCCGCGGTAAACGACCAATCTCTGTGGCAAAATCCACTTGGCTTTATCCGGTTGATTTTGACTCTGAACCACTTCCCACCACAATTGAGCAGGTTGGGGTGCCAGTGGGGACAGGGCCTGCACGGGTTAGGCGACTTCGTTCGTTGCTAACAATAGTGAAGCCCGCGCTCGTAGCGGGCCGACGGGCGTGGCGGTTTAGTAGCTTGGAAGAAGGGGAGTTTAGCGCGCGAGTAACAGATAACCTCTTTTTAGATAACTTGTTAAACGGGGTCGATTTTGTTCCAATGGTAGAAGGGGTCAAGATACTTGCAATCCTAGAGATCTATGAAAAATGGAATGGTGAAGTTTGGGTTGTTCAGAAGAGGATGGTAACAAATGTATTGAGCGTCAAAAGTCCAAGCATTCAGGGTACGTTGTTTCCCCCCACTGCACCCCCACCTTGACCCAAACCGCGTCCGGATATAGGAACGCCGCCGAAGAAAGCCTCTGAGTCTTAGGGTGTCTGCGGGCATGGCTTAGGTTTGAGGGGTCTTCCAGACAATGTGATCATCACGCGCATGGCGCACCGGACCAAGGGGGACGGTGGTTTTGCTCGTTTTGGCGTATGGGTTTGGAAGCTTGTGAGACAGGGCTGCGCGCGCAGCTTATTCGTTGAGGCAAACGCTTTAGCGGGACGCGCATTGGAAAGAGGGTAATAGCCACCCATCCGTCGGCTATACAGGAGCGTTATAGAAACATGCCAACGATCAACCAGTTGATCCGTAAGCCGCGCCAACCATTGAAGGTGCGCAACAAGGTTCCAGCCCTGAAAGGCTGCCCTCAACGTCGTGGTGTTTGCACCCGCGTCTACACCACCACCCCAAAGAAGCCGAACTCGGCTTTGCGTAAGGTTGCGAAGGTTCGTCTGACCTCGGGTTCGGAAGCTGTGTGCTACATCCCAGGTGAAGGCCACAATTTGCAAGAGCACTCGGTGGTTCTGATCCGCGGCGGCCGCGTGAAGGATTTGCCCGGCGTTCGCTATCACATTCTGCGCGGCGTTCTCGATACGCAAGGCGTTAAGAACCGTAAGCAGCGCCGTTCGCACTATGGTGCAAAGCGTCCGAAATAAATCGCTCAGCGGTTTATTTTTCATTTTGGTTTGTTCGTTGGCTCCAAAGTTGCTTCGCAACAGCCAACAAACGGATTGGTTCCTCGCAGGGCTAACCTGCACTTAAAAGTCTAGACACGAGGTTTTCCCATGTCACGTCGTCGCCGCGCCGAAAAGCGCGATATCCTGCCAGACCCGAAGTTCGGGGATATGGATGTCACAAAATTGATGAATTACATCATGTATGAGGGCAAGAAGTCGGTTGCAGAATCGACCATCTATGGTGCCTTCGATCTCTGTGAGAAGCGCGCCAAGCGGTCCGCTTTGGAGGTCTTCCATGATGCGCTTGATAATATCTCTCCCGCCATCGAAGTGCGTTCGCGCCGCGTGGGTGGGGCAACCTATCAGGTTCCTGTCGAAGTCCGTGCAGAGCGCCGCAAGGCCTTGGCTCTTCGCTGGCTCGTGGGCGCTGCGCGCAAGCGCAACGAAACCACCATGCAAGAACGTCTTGCTGGTGAGTTGACCGACGCCGCCATGAACCGCGGTTCGGCCGTCAAAAAGCGTGAAGACACGCACAAGATGGCTGAAGCTAACCGCGCATTCTCGCATTATCGCTGGTAATTCCAGCAAAACCAAGAACTCCCCTGAAAGGGTTTTTCAATGCCTCGCACCCACGCGATTTCTGACTATCGCAACTTTGGCATCATGGCGCACATCGACGCTGGCAAGACCACGACGACTGAGCGCATTTTGTACTACACCGGTAAGTCCCACAAGATTGGCGAAGTCCATGACGGTGCGGCTACCATGGACTGGATGACGCAAGAGCAAGAACGCGGCATCACCATCACGTCTGCTGCGACCACCTGCTTCTGGCGCGACAAGCGCTTGAACATCATCGACACCCCAGGACACGTGGACTTCACCATTGAAGTGGAACGTTCGCTGCGCGTGTTGGATGGCGCTGTGTGCGTGCTCGACGGCAACCAAGGTGTGGAGCCTCAGACCGAAACCGTCTGGCGCCAAGCCGACAAATATGACGTCCCCCGCATCGTATTCGTCAATAAGATGGATAAGATCGGCGCAGACTTCTACAATTGCGTCAGCGAAATCGTGACCCGCGTGGGTGGCAAGCCTGTGTGCTTGCAATTGCCAATCGGTGCGGAAAACAACTTCAAGGGCGTGATCGATCTGATCGCCATGAAGGCGATTGTCTGGTTGGAAGAAAGCTTGGGCGCGAAGTTCAACGTGGAAGAAATTCCAGCTGACCTTCTGGAGCAAGCCAAAGAATACCGCCACAAATTGCTCGAAGCCGTCGTCGAAATGGACGATGAAGTGATGATGGAATATCTCGAAGGCGTTGAGCCAGACGAAGAAACCATCAAGCGCTTGCTGCGTGTGGCTGTGCGCCGTCGTGCGTTCCACCCCGTGCTGTGCGGTTCTGCGTTTAAGAACAAGGGCGTCCAGCCTTTGCTCGACGCGGTTGTCGACTATTTGCCATCGCCCGCAGACCGCGAAGCGATCAAGGCCATCGACTTTAAGACCGACGAAGAAACCACCCGTCAGCCAACCGACGAAGATCCATTCTCGATGCTGGCCTTTAAGATCATGGACGACAAATTCGTCGGCACGATCACTTTCTGCCGCGTCTATTCGGGCAAGTGCGCCGCCGGTGACGGCGTGCTCAACTCCTCGCGCGATAAGAAAGAGCGTATTGGCCGCATGTTGTTGATGCATGCGAACAACCGCGAAGACATTAAGGAAGCCTATGCTGGCGATATCGTCGCTTTGGCTGGTCTGAAGGAAGTTCGTACCGGGGACACCCTGTGCGACCCTCTGAAGCCTGTGATCCTTGAGCGCATGGAATTCCCAGAGCCTGTGATCGAAATCGCGATTGAGCCTAAGTCGAAGGCAGACCAAGAAAAATTGGGTCTGGCTTTGGCCAAGCTTGCCAATGAAGATCCGTCGTTCCGCGTCTCGACCGACCAAGAAAGCGGCCAAACCATCTTGCGTGGCATGGGCGAATTGCACTTGGACATCAAGGTCGACATTCTGCGTCGTACCTATGACGTGGATGCCAATGTGGGTCAGCCCAAAGTGGCGTATCGCGAAAAGATCAACAAGCGCGCTGAAATCGACTACACCCACAAGAAGCAAACCGGTGGTACCGGTCAGTTTGCGCGCATTAAGCTCATTTTTGAGCCTGGTGAGCCTGGAACTGGCTTTACCTTCGAAAGCCAAATCGTTGGTGGTGCGGTGCCTAAGGAATATATCCCAGGCGTCATCAAAGGCCTCGAAAGCTCGGTTCAAAACGGTCTTTTGGCTGGCTTCCCGCTGATCGACTTGAAGGCAACTTTGGTCGACGGGGCGTTCCACGATGTGGACTCCAGCGTCTTGGCGTTCGAAATCGCAGCACGCGCGGCTTTCCGTGAGTTGAAGCAACATGGCGACCCACGCCTGCTTGAGCCCATCATGAAAGTGGAAGTCGTCAGCCCAGAAGAGTTCACGGGTTCCGTGATCGGCGACATCAACTCGCGTCGCGGGATGATCCAAGGCCAAGACATGCGCGGCAACGCAAACGTCGTCAACGCCATGGTGCCGCTGGCCAATATGTTTGGCTATGTGAATGATTTGCGGTCCTTCTCCTCGGGCCGTGCATCCTTCTCCATGTCCTTCGACCACTATGAAGAAGTGCCACGGGCCGTGAGTGCGGAAGTACTCGCCAAGCTTGCTGGCTAATCCCCACCCCCTTTTACCCAACTTATGAAAAGCTGAGAGACAAAAATGGCTAAGGAAAAGTTTGAACGTACGAAACCGCATTGCAACATTGGCACGATTGGTCACGTTGACCATGGTAAGACGACGTTGACGGCGGCGATCACGATGACGCTGGCGAAGGCTGGTGGTGCGAAGGCGATGAGCTAT
>NZ_JADCBK010000070.1 GCF_020253525.1 Aquidulcibacter sp. | reverse complement strand
TGTGCTCTTCCGATCTACAAAAGTTGCGCTTGTTGGCGCTTGCAGATGCGCAACCCTTGTTGCGCGCTCCGTCTTCCCCCCCCCACGATGTCATCCCCGCCGAAGCGTGAGCTGCGAGCGGGGACCTCGTGGGACTTTGCGGCAGGGGATCCCGGATCGGCTGCGCCGTCCGGGATGACAATTGACTTGATGACATCGTGGCGTGCTTCTACTGCCCCGGCGCGATCTTGATGACGTGTTCGGCCTCTTGCAAAACACGCGCACGGGTCCAGACGAAGGGCACGTAACGGCCGCTGGCCCACAGTGGGAAGAGGTCGCGATAGTGGGGGCTGGCAGGATCGCCCGATTGGCCGGGATTATTGATGACGACGCTATTATCCCAAGCCCCCACGTCCATCACCAAGCGCACCGAAGGGCCAGAGGCAAATTTATAGTCGCCAGTCCAGCTCGTCGCATTGGGGCTTGTGCCGCTGCCCCCGATGGGGAATGGGCCGACGCGGCGCTCTGCGTCGCGGCCGGGAATGGGCAAAGCGGGCCTAAAATCGGCGACATGCAAGCTTCCCCAGCGCCATTGGCGCGCATCTGCCCCCATCAGACGCTCGGCTTCAGCCCAAGCAAGGCCTAGCGACTCAAGCAGGATTTCGCCCCGCTTTTGGGCGGGGTTTGCGCCCAATAAGGATCCGGCCTCCAGCACGGGAATGACCGAGATTGCAGGCGGACGGCCAAATGTCGCGCGGGCAGCTTCAGGCACCACATGCTTCACCGCACTCTCGCCCACAAAGCGGCCCACCCAAATCTCAAACAAGGCCGCAGCGGCAGAGTCCGCCCCCATTGTGCCATCCCACCCGGCCAAGAGCGACAGGGCAGAGACTTCAGCTGGGCTTCGCCCTTTCAGGTCTTTCAGCAGCGCCACGGTCCGCCGCGCGAAGGGGGAGGTCACATCATTCTGAAGGGCCATGGCGTCGGTGAGGCCGAATTTTGGCTTGGACCGGATCACTTCATGGATGCGGGTCGCCCGGCTGGGGTCGGCCCATTCCAAAGCCAGAAAGTGGGGATAGCCCGCGGGCACATTCATCTCATTGGCGGTCGCAATGAAGCCCTCTTTCGGATTGTGCTGGACGGGCATGAGCTTGGGGTCGAGCAAGCCTGTCCAGCTGTAGTCATCGCCAGCCGGTACGGGCAACAGGCCATCGCCCGCCTTGCGCGTGGGCACAAAGCCACCCGGCGCCCAGCCGATTTCGCCCTTCTTGTCAGCATAGAGCAGATTGAGCGGCGGCGCGCCCCAATGGTTGCGGGCAACCAAAAACTCATCCCACGACTTTGCCTTAAAGGCCCAAGCCGCGTTGAAATAGGCAGAGCCCCCGGGCTGGCTCCAGGTCGTGCGCAAGGCAAAGCTGGCTTGGGTCGCGGGGTCTTCATAGAGGATTGGCCCATCGGCACTGAATTTCAGCACGACTTCTTGGCTGGCTTGGCCCTTGATTTCGATGGTCTCGCGGACTGTTTTTAAGGCGACTTTGGAATCGTTGACGACCAGATCTTGTTGGTCGATCGCAAAGATCGTCAAAGCCCAAGCAATCTCGCCATTATGGCCAAAGCTGATGCCGGGTAGGGCTGGTTCGCCTGCGCCCGCCAGTTTCAATTCGGGCGTATCAATGTGCGAGAGATAGCGCAGATTGGGGATGGATTGGGCGCGATGGGGGTCATTGGCCAGGATGGGCCTGCCGGTGGCGCTGCGCTCTGGGCCGATCACCCAATTGTTGGAGCCTTCTTGGCTTTCATGATCGCGACGGGCCATGACCAAGACTTTGCCGTCAAACTTCACGTCGCTGGTGCCGAGCGTGAAAGTGTCGAGGACCTTTTGGGGAATGCTGCAGGGGTCGAGGCCTTTCGGGATTTTGACGTCTGTGGCGGGCTCTAGCCTGCGCCGCAAAGGCTCTAGCTTCACATCCCCACCGCATAATGCGCGCGCACGGGCCACTTCCGAGGTGAGGTTTGAGGCTAAAGCATTCGAGCGAATGCGCACCACATCATCGGCCTGCCAGCGCTCTGGCCGTGTGCCGGTTGCGACAAACTCGATGGGAAGCTTTTGCTGCCCGCGCTCGGTCTCTGCGATATAGGCATTGATCCCTGCAACAAAGCCTTCGGTCCAATCCTTGGCGTCCGATGGATAGGCTTTCCATTCGGCGGCCATATCGCCGCGATAAAGGAGGAGGCGGGCCGCGCGGTCTTGTTCCACATAGCTTGGGCCAAAGCTGGCGGCGAGGCGGCCGAGGCCGCGCTTGCGCCACAAGTCGATCTGCCACAGCCGGTCGCGCGCCACGGCATAGCCCTGCAGGAAGAAGCCATCGCGCGCATTGGCCGCATAGATGTGGGGAATGCCCGCGCGGTCTATGATGATCTCACCCGATTGGGATAGGCCCGGTAAAGATCGCGCTTCTTGCGTTACGCTGGGCGGCAAGCTTTGCGCATGGGCTTGGCCTGCGGCCAGCAAGGTCAGTAAGATAGGCCGCATCATCCAAGGCTTCATGGCACGCTCTCCGTCTGCGCTAAACGGGCAGCCTAATCATGGTCCGGTGAAAAGACCATCCGCCATCGGCTCATTCAATTTGAAATCGCGCCAGACGATCTCATTCTGCTTCACCCCATTATAATAGAGGCGGATGCGGCCGGGCTGGACCCACGATAGGCCGGGCTTTTGATAGAAATCGGAATAGATGCGCTCATGCCAGCCGCGTGGCGTGGCAAAGCCGACCGACAGGATCGCATAATCGGCCCGCGAAATGCCAAACAAGGTCTTGGCCCCAGTGGGGTCTGTGACTTCGATCCGATAGACGGGCTGGCCATCAACCAGATCATCGGGCTGACGGGCAAGGGTAAAGCCCGGGTCCAGGGCAAAGCGGATGACGCCAAAGCCAAAATTTTCCGCCCATTGCTTATCTGCCGCCGACGGGGGCAAAACCCCGTCTGGGCCATAGGTTCGCGCGCCATCAAAGGCCAGGAATGTCACGATCTTGCCGCCCCGACGGCTCTCAATCCGCACTTTACCATCGGCATTATGGGCTTGGGGTTTGAACTCGGGATAGACGCGCCACATCTTGTGGCTTTCATTAATCAAGGGTGTGCCGTCTGGGGCATAAAAGGTGCCATAGCCTTCCAGATAGAGGGTCGTGGGGCGACGCCAGCTTTCCCCGCCCGCTTGGGCTGTTGCGCGTTCAACGATGGTCCGCGCACTTAAGGCCGGGTTCTCCATCCGCGCGCCAATCAAGGGCTGGTCCGGCCCCGGCGGGGGTAAGCCTTTTGCCCAAGCCGATCCAGCAGCGATAAGGGCGATCGTAAAGGCTGCCAGCGCGCGCATCAGGCCACCTCCACCACTTGCACATCGGCCTCTGAAATGGCTTGGCGTGCCGCTTTCAGGGGCTGATACTCAGGGCTATTCCAAAAGGCCTCAATGGCGGCTTTGTTCGGCCATTCCGACACAACAACCGATAGGCCATTGGCACGCGGGCCTTCAAAGCTCTCACACCCCGGCCCGCGGACGAGATATTTGCCGCCAAAGCGGGCAATCAGGGCTGCCGTGGGCTTGCCATAGACTTCCAAAAACCGCTCGCGATCGTGAACCCGCACGGTGACAATCATATAGGCTGGCATGGTCCGTCCTCGACTCTTGGTTTGCTTGCTTCCATAATTTCAGCAAAAGATATATCCATTGCTTTATAGGGAGGAAGCAAGTGAAACTTTTGCGCGCTGCCACATTAAACGTCCGTGATCTGAAACGGTCTGAGGCCTTGTACCGTGACTGGCTGTTTTATCGCACGGTCGAAAGCGGTGTCTTAGCGCGCGACCTTGCCTGTTCGTGGGGCGCACCCGAGAGTGCGGGCCTGCCCTATGTGGTGATGCAGCCCGAAAGTGGGGCTGAGATTTATCTGCGCCTGATCGAGGATCAGCCCCATCCCGACTATGAGGCCCTTAAAACCTATGGCTGGGCGGCCATTGAAATCTGCGTCGAGGACGTTTTGAAAGTGAATGAGCGGATGCTGCAAAGCCCGTTCAAAATCATAGGTCCGCCGCGTGAATTGGATGGCATGCCAGCCATTTATCCGATGCAAGTTCAAGGCCCGGATGATGAGATCGTCTATCTCACGCAAATTCGCGACGATCTGCCCATGTATGATCTGCCGCGTGCCACCAGCTTGATTGACCGCCAATTCATCCATGTCTGCGCGGTCTCTGACCTTCAAGGCGCGCTGAACTGGTGTCAGAATGTGCTGGGCTTAAGCTTTGGTCGGGATATGGACATTGTCTACACCATGCTGGCCAATGCCTTTGGTGTGCCCTATGAGCAGAAATTCACCATCGCAACCCTAACCCATGCCCGCGATGTCTTCTTTGAGTTTGACCAATTGCCACCAGCCGCAGGGCCGCGCCCGGGCTGGAAAGGCCGATTGCCACAGGGGGTTAGTCTTTCGACCATTGTGCTGCCAGACTTCCATGAGCGGGTACGCGAACATGCCAAATGGCTGATTACGCCCCCGACCGTGCATCAGGGCGAGATTTATCAAGGCAAGCGGGCGGCCACCCTGCGCGGCCCTGATGGCATTTTGTTTGAAGTGGTGGAGCTATGAAGCAGGTCGTCCTGAAGCACGCCCTGACGGCACGGCCCTGCGCCCATGATTTTGCGGTGGTGGAGATGGATCCCCCCGTCTGTCCAGAAGGCGGCGTTTTGGGGCGCGTTGTTCATCTCTCGCTTGATCCCTATGTCGGCTCGCGCCTGCGCGGCAAGCATATGGGCGAACCGGCCCCACGGCCGGGTATCGACCCGATCCCGGGCGCCGCAGTCTGTCAGGTCGTGGAAAGTAAGGCTGCAGGAATCAAGGCTGGGGATTGGGTGCATGCCATGGAAGTGGGCTGGCGGGAAATGGCCGATCTCGGCCCCGGCAGCTTTCGCCTGCTCAACTCAAAAGCCGCCCCCTTGGCGGCCCATGCGGGTGTTCTGGGCATGCCGGGCCTGACGGCTTGGGCGGGCATGACGCAATTAGCCAAAGTGGGCCCGGGCGACGTGGTGCTGGTCGATGCTGCGGCAGGCCCAGTCGGTGGCACGGTCGGCCAGATTGCGCGCATCAAAGGGGCAAAGCGGGTTGTCGGTATTGCCGGTGGCGCCGAAAAATGTGCTTTGGTGACAGAGACCTACGGCTTTGACGCCTGTATCGATTACAAAAGCGATGGCTGGGAGCAGGCGCTGACAGAAGCCTTACCAGAGGCCCCGACCGTCTATTTCGAAAATGTCTCCACCGACATGGCGTCTAAAGCGCTGATGCGCTTGGCGCTTTATGGGCGGATGGTCTTATGCGGGCTTGTCGATCAATATCATGCAGACCAACCCCCGCCCGGCCTGAATGCGGGGCTGATTGTGGGCAAGCGGGCGCAAGTCATGGGCCTTGTCGTCTATGATTTCTATCCTTTGTGGGATGCCTTTGTGAAAGAGGCAAGCGCATGGATCCAAGCAGGCAGCCTCATCTATCATGAGGACCGCGTGACCGGCCTAGACCAAGCCCCAGCCCTGTTTGAGCGGCTCATGCAGGGCCAAAACATTGGCAAAGCCGTGGTCGGCGTTGCGCCCGAATAGCAGCCAAGGTGCGCGCTTTTGTCACTTGTGCGAAAGGATATATCATTTAAGCTGAGGCTAAACCATAAAGGGGAGGCCAAGGGGAAACATGGTCATCAATGAAGTCGATGTCGTTCGCTGGCTGCACATATTGGCCATGGTCTATTGGTTGGGTGGCGAGTGGGGGGTGTTCCAAACTTCCTACCATGTGACCAATCGCGACCTCAGCTTGGACGAGCGTCGCCGCCATATGGAGACCGCCTATCGCATCGATATTTTGGCGCGCACGGGCATTATTCTCCTGTTGCCGCTTGGGCTGCACATGGGCCATCTCTATGGGTTTGTGCCCTTCTTGGATGGGATTGGCTTGGGCATTATGTGGGCCTTGGCATTGACTTGGTTGGCGCTGTGTTGGGCAGCCTTCATCAAGCGCGAGACCGATGCCGGTATCGCCCTGACCAAGCTCGATGAGAAAGTTCGCTTTGCCCTCATCCCCGCTCTCTTCGCGGTGTCGATTCTTGCCTTTTTAGGCCATGGCCCTCTGGCAATTGAGACGGGCTCTTACTGGTATCCCGCCAAAATGTTCACCTATTCGCTGATGCTGGTGTTTGGCTTGGGCCTACGCTTTATCATGCGGGAATGGACGACTTTGTTTCGCGTGCTCGCCGAAGGGCCGAATCAGGCCGCCCAAACCCAGTTGGAAATCTCCATCGGGCGTGGCCGGATGATTGCCTATTGCTATTGGATCGGGATCGCCACCACCGCCTTTTTTGGCGCGGTTAAACCGTTTTAGCCGAGGGCCTGAAACGTCAAACGCCCGACCATGAAGGCCGGGCGTTCAGACGATCAGCGCAGGGCACGCCGGGTCTGCGCCGGGGAGAAAGCCGGCGATGGTCTTGCGGTCGCGGACTGAAAGCGGGGGGACGACGCCAGTCCGGATGACCTGCATCCATGAGTTGCAAGATAGACACATTCCAAAACAAAAGCAAGATTAAAAGTATTTAATTGTTGCGTGTGACGCAATTGTCACAATTCCGCGAGCTTTAGTTTTTGGGATCATATTTGCGCGTGGGGCCTGGGGTGGCAAACAGGCTCTGATTGATCGCAGCCCCGGTGGACGCTTCCACCAAGCGCACGCGCGTGACGCGGCCTTGACGGTCCGCAATCGCCCATTCGCGCAATTGCTTGGCGGTGTCGTCATAAATGATGGTCAATTCGCCATCGGCTTGCCGGGCCTTATCGCGCACGGCCATGATGGTCATGCCGCCACGTTTTTCCACCCCCGTCACCAGCACGTCCTTTTCCAAGCTCACATTGGCTTTAAGCAGGAAATACAAGGGGGTTTTGCGCAAGGGATAGCGGTCGGTTGTGCGCAAGCGCCTGTCTTGCAAACTAACGGTGGCGCCATCGGAAATCAGCAAGAGCGGTGAGGGCGCATCATATTCAAACCGCACTCTACCGGGCCGCTGCAGCCAAAAACGCCCGCCGACCGTGCTGCCATCGGGATTGGTCTGCAGGAACCGGCCCTGAATTCGGGTGATGGCATTGATCGACTGGGTCAGCGAGGCAATCGCAGCACTACGCTGGGCACCGGATAAGGCTTGTGCTTGGCCAATGCCCGGCATCAGGCCAACAAGTCCTGCGAGGAGGAGGTGACGTCTGTTCATGGCTAAGCTCTAGCTTTCCGATACGGCGATTTTGCGGCCAAGTGGAAGACGTGACTGCGGTTGGGATGGCCCCAAGCCTCACCCATGATCCGGCAGCAGAATTTCGCGTTTGCCGGCATGGTTGGGGGGGCTGATCATGCCTTCTTGCTCCATGCGTTCAATCAAGCTTGCCGCGCGATTATAGCCCAAGGATAGGCGACGCTGGAGGTAGGAGGTCGAGGCCTTGCGGTCGCGCGCCACAATGGCAACCGCGCGGTCAAACAAATCATTGCCAGAACCTGCCATACCATCGAGATCAGCCCCATCGGCATAGGGATTGTCGTCGTCTGCATCGGCGGTGATTTCGTCGAAATACTCCGGCGCGCCTTGCGCTTTCAGGCTGGCAACAATTTCTTCCACTTCCTTGTCGGCAACAAAGGGGCCGTGCAGGCGGCGCATTTTCCCGCCCTGCGCCATATAGAGCAGATCGCCTTGGCCGAGGAGTTGTTCGGCACCCTGTTCACCCAGAATGGTGCGGCTGTCGATTTTCGACGTCACCGAATAGGAGATACGGGTTGGGAAGTTGGCTTTGATCGTGCCGGTGATGACATCGACCGACGGGCGCTGGGTTGCCATGATCAAGTGGATACCGGCGGCCCGGGCCATTTGTGCCAAGCGCTGCACCGCGCCTTCAATATCCTTGCCCGCCACCAACATCAGATCGGCCATTTCGTCGATCACCACGACGATATAGGGCATGTGATCTAACTCAAACGTCTCGGTCTCATAGATGGGTTTCCCAGTCTCGCGGTCCCAGCCGGTCTGCATGGTGCGCGAGAAGGTCTCATTCTTGGCTTGGGCTTCAGCGGCGCGCTGGTTATAGCCACCAATATTGCGCACCCCGATCTTGCTCATTTTCCGATAGCGATCTTCCATCTCGCGCACCGCCCATTTGAGGGCGGCGACAGCCTTTTTCGGGTCGGTCACAACCGGGGCGAGCAAATGGGGAATACCGTCATAGACCGACAATTCCAGCATTTTGGGGTCGATCATGATGAAACGGCATTGCTGCGGCGTCATCTTATAGAGAAGCGACAGGATCATCGCATTAATACCAACCGACTTACCTGAGCCGGTGGTCCCTGCGATCAATAAGTGCGGCATGCGGGCAAGGTCTGCGACCGAGGGCTCCCCGCCAATGGTTTCGCCCAAGGCCAGCGGCAATTCTTGGCGACCGCTTTCATAATCTTGGGTCGACAACAGATCGCGCAGATAGACGGTTTCACGCCGGGCATTTGGGAGTTCGATCCCGATCGCATTGCGGCCAGGGACGACCGCAATCCGGCAGGCCTGCACCGACATGGAACGCGCGACATCATCCGCCAGACCAATCACGCGGGCCGATTTGACCCCCGCAGCGGGCTCGAGCTCATAGAGGGTGACAACTGGACCCGGGCGGACGTTGAGGATTTCGCCCTTAACGCCAAAGTCGCTCAAAACGGTCATCAGCAGGCGGGCATTTTGTTTAAGCCCAGCCTCATCATGATGGGCTACGCGTGGCTTTGGCTTGGCCAAAAGGTCGAGGCGCGGCAATTCAAAGTCTGGCCCTGCCGGATACATGGGCAGAACGCCTTGTGCCTCGCGGCCTGCACGTTCGGACTGGCGGGGGGCTTTGGGCCGCTCAATAGGAATATCGCCAGCGGGATAGCCGGGCGCTTCATAGGTGGTGGTGTGAACCTCGGGCTCCCGCCAGACATCGCGCGCGACACCGGCTTTGGCGTCTGTTGGGGCAAAGCGGGCGGCAATTGAGGCCACATCATGGGGGTCGATGTCACGTGTCGCGACAGGGCGCTCAGACTTTTTGCGGGCAGTGCTGGTGCTTTTGCGGGCCGGAGCTTTGGTGCCACCAAAGCGCGCCATCACATCATCGGCGGCAACCCGCAGGCTGGCCCAGCCATAGGTCGCCGCATCAATTGCAGCATCAAGGTCGCTGCGCTTTAATTGCATCGCTACCGCCCCGCATGCCAGCGCAATCGCAAAGGCGATGACGGCGCCAAAGCCTTCGCCACTTTGTGCCCCGGCAAAGGGCATGGCAAGGACGTGCAAGATGGCGTCACCAATCAAGCCGCCAAGCCCGGTTCGCATCGGCCAAGATGGCGCATGGGGCAGGCCCGAAACAGCGGCCGCAAACATCACAACGCCAAGGGCGGCCAGCCAAGCGCGCAGGCGCAAGCGGGGAACCCCACCTGGTCCGTGCAAGAGCGCGAGGAAGCAAAAGCCAATCAGGGCCAAGAGGGCTGGGATAATACCAATGCCCAGGATTTGCAGCACAAAGTCGGCCAATGCCGCGCCGGGCTCACCCAACCAATTGGTTGTTTTCTCGCCGCCCGCGACATTCCAACTGGGGTCTTGGGCGTTGAATGTTAGGGTTGCAAGGCTGATGGCCGATCCTGCCACAATGCCAGCGCCTAACAGCGCGTCACGCGTGACGCGCTGACGCCAATGCAACCCATCCATCTTTGACCGTGTGCGCGCACCCATGTCACAATCCCATAAGCCAATAGCAAAGGGCCCAAGGGGGCCCCATTGTCCTAAGGGATACAAAGGGTTTGCGTGGTTATCACCGAGTTAAATTAACTCTTTTTTTCTGAAATTAGGGGCCGTAAGTCTCAGTTCGCCGCACAGGCATCCATAAAGCTGGCCAATTCCACGTCCAAATTCGTCACCCCATCGGCATCATGGGTTGCCAGAAGGACATGGACCTTCGCATAGACATTGAACCATTCGGGGTGATGGTCCATCTGCTCGGCCTTTAGGGCCACGCGTGTCATCCAGCCAAAGGCCTGTTTGAAATCGGCGAAATGATAGGTTTTTTCGATCGCGGCGCGCCCGGCAACCTCTTGCCAGCCTGAAAGGGTGGCGATGGCTTCTGCCGGGGTGAATTTCGTCAAATCGCGTGCCATGTCGTCCTCATCTAGCTGCTACCTACAAAAAACCCCTCCCAATCTGGGAGGGGTTTGATGGGGTTAGGCCGGGGAGGGTTCAGGGCCGGTGGAGGTTGTCCCCCCGCTTTTCTTGCCAATGGTTGGCAAGGCAGAAGAAGGCCCGGCCGGTGGCCGTGTCACGGCGTCATCGCGCTTGATGGAGCCACCTTCGAGCAAGATCTTGATCTCCTCGCCCGACAGGGTTTCATATTCCAACAAGCCTTGCGCCAAGATTTCCAGATCGGCGCGGCGCTCTGTCAAAATGCGGGTTGCTTCGGCATTGCCCCACTCGACCAAGCGGCGAACCTCTTTGTCGATGGTTTGGGCAGTCGCTTCCGACACATTCTGGGTGCGCGAGACCGAATGGCCCAAGAAGACTTCTTCTTGGTTCTCGCCATAGGCAACCGTGCCCAATTCGTCAGAGAAGCCCCAACGTGTGACCATGGCGCGCGCCAAGCGGGTGGCTTGTTCGATGTCTGACGACGCACCAGAGGTGATGGCGTCCTTCCCGAACACCAATTCCTCGGCCACGCGGCCACCCATCATCACGGCCAAGCGGCTCATCATTTGGCGGTAGCTAAAGGACAATTTGTCCCGCTCTGGCAATTGCATCACCATGCCCAAGGCGCGGCCACGTGGAATGATGGTGGCCTTATGGACGGGGTCGGTATGGGGGACGGTCAAAGCCACCAAAGCATGCCCACCTTCATGATAGGCCGTCAGGCTCTTTTCTTCGGTCGTCATCGCCATGGTCTTGCGCTCAACGCCCATCAGGATTTTGTCCTTGGCGTCTTCGAACTCTTGCATGGTGACCAAGCGGCGGCCACGACGGGCAGCCAACAGGGCCGCTTCATTGACGAGGTTCATCAAGTCTGCGCCCGAGAAGCCAGGGCAACCACGGGCAATGGTCTTAGCATCCACATCAGACGCCAGCGGCACATTGCGCATATGGACTTTCAGAACCTTCTCGCGGCCTGAAATATCGGGCAGACCAACGGTGACTTGGCGGTCAAAACGGCCGGGGCGCAGCAGCGCTGGGTCCAACACGTCTGGGCGGTTGGTTGCCGCGATGATGATGATGCCTTCATTGGCTTCAAAACCATCCATCTCGACCAGAAGCTGGTTCAAGGTCTGCTCACGCTCGTCATTACCGCCGCCGAGACCGGCCCCGCGATGACGGCCGACCGCATCAATTTCGTCGATGAAGATGATGCAGGGCGCATTCTTCTTGGCTTGCTCAAACATGTCGCGCACGCGGCTTGCACCAACGCCCACAAACATTTCAACAAAGTCAGAGCCCGAGATGGTGAAGAAGGGCACATTGGCTTCGCCCGCAACCGCACGCGCGGTCAGGGTCTTACCCGTGCCTGGCGGGCCAACCAGCAGCGCACCTTTGGGGATTTTG
This sequence comes from Aquidulcibacter sp., assembly GCF_020253525.1. Taxonomy (GTDB): domain Bacteria; phylum Pseudomonadota; class Alphaproteobacteria; order Caulobacterales; family Aquidulcibacteraceae; genus Aquidulcibacter. The sequence goes on along the minus strand of NZ_JADCBK010000070.1, from coordinate 41,180 downwards.
CCGCCCAAGCGTTGAAACTTCGACGGATCCTTCAAGAAGTCCACGACTTCCTGCAATTCCTCGCGCGCTTCATCAATGCCAGCGACATCGTCAAAGGTCACTTTGTTCTTGTTTTCGGTCAGAAGCTTTGCCTTGGACTTGCCAAAGCCCATAGCCCCGCCCTTACCACCGCCGCCCGACATTTGGCGCATCAGGAAGAACCACAGGCCGACCATGATCAGCAAAGGCAACAAGTTCGCGATCAACGCGCTCAAGAATGGCGTGCGGGGCACAGATTCTGCGCGAATTTCGACATTGGCCTTCTCAAGGCGTGCAACAAAATCCGTCGCTTGAGCGGGAACCATGGCAACGAAAGGCTTATCATCCTGCAGACGACCACGGGCTTGGTCGCCAACAATGGTGACTTCCTTCACCCGCCCATTGTCCACTTCGTCCAACAGAGCAGAATAGGCCATCGTCGTCATCGAGGCAGAAGGGGAAGGACGGTTCATTAAGGTGAACACTGTCACCAGTGCCAAGGCCAAAAATCCCCAGATTGCAAGATCGCGCAGCTTCATCGTTATCTCTTTCTGAAATCACCGCCCCCGATGGGGGGTGATCAACTACCCAGCACCTTATTTCAGCGCGGGTGAGTCTAACATAGTCGTTCAATCCAATGATGTAAGCCCGTCTTCTGCGCGAATCCAATTTAATTGGGTTACAAATTCGTGTGGTTGGCGTGAAACGGCAAAAAGACGCGCCCATAGGCCCTGGGATGAGGGGCTTTTGGCGGGGTTCTGGTCGCGACGGACCGGGGCCAGTTTGGCGTGAAGATACGCCCCCCGCTGCACGAATAAGACACCGCCCAGCGTTCGTGCCCGCTGTGGATTAGCCGCAAGCGCGCTCCATAAACGCTTGAGTTTGTCGGCCTCTGGCGGGCGATCAACTGGGGTAAGGCTATAGATCAACCAGCCCAAGGCCCGCTCTGCGATCACGGCCTCTGCATCCCAAAAACCTGCCGCTTCCAGCTGCCAGCCTGCGGCAGAGTTGGACAAATTGCAGCGCGCAAGAAGCGCTCGGCTTGCTTGCTCCTGAAGCGTGCGCAGCGCGTCGGCTGTGGCCGCAAGGCGGATAATTCGGTCTAGATTGACCCCCTTTTCGGCCATGGCTCGAACCAGTTTCCGGGTCCGAATGCGGGCAAAGTCCAGATTCTGATTGCTCTCATCTTCCAGCCAGTCTTGCCTCTTACGGCGAAGCCACTGGCGTAAATCGGCCCGTTTCAGCCCCAAAAGCGGCCTTCCAAGCAAATTTGGGGCTTCAGGGGCAGCGCCGGGGTTTATCGCCAGCTCTGCCATGCCGGCCAAACCATCCAACCCGGTTTGCCGGGCAAGCCGCCAACACAGGGTCTCCACTTGGTCGTCCCACGTATGGCCAACCAAGATCACTTTTGCCCCGAGACGGGCGGCAACTTTGGCCAAAGCTTCATAACGGGCATGGCGCGCCCATTCTTGTAGACCGCCTGTGGCAGGCCTCTGAGCCAGACGGATCACCTCACCCGTGAGGCCTAGCGCCTCAGCCCATTGGATGGCTTGGGCGGCGTCTGCGGCCGAACTGGGCCGCAATCCATGGTCGATCGAGACCGCGTGCACAGCCCCATTGCGGGCCTTCGCCCACTGGCTGGCAAAGTGGCATAAGGCCATGCTGTCGCCGCCGCCCGACAGGGCAATCAGGAAAGGGCTGCCGAAATCTAGGTGCCAATCATCCAGTTTGCGGAAGAGGGCGGGTAAGGCTTGGTCGATGGGGCAAGAAGGGCCCGTTTCCACGCCTTTGGCCGCTAGGTGGTCGGGCATGGCGACCGCGCCACTTCGGCATCTGCCCGCGCTTTCAAAGTTGGGTCTGGACTTGGCGTACGGCGTCTAAACTCCGCCAGCGCTTGGCAGCGCATTTTCGAATTGCCCAATTGGCCAAAAGCGCCTGCTAACCGAACCAGCGATTCTGAAGCCCGCCGCCCCTGCGGTGCCGCATCCAAATAGCTTAAATAGGCTTCTGCTGCCGGTCCCCATGCCGACTGGACGAAACGGGCTTCTCCCAAAAGCCAGCGGCCTTCAATGCCTTCAGGCGCGGTTGGAAATGTGCTGACCAGCGTGTTCAGATTGGTTTCTGCCGTCTGATAATCGCCGCGCTGTAACGCCAATTGGGCGGCATTGAACAAAGCTTCGGCACTGGGCGGTGGGGCAGGCTCTGCGGTCAGGGCTGGTGCTTCGGCTGGCGCAGGGGCGCTGGTCTCAACCGTCGCAGGCTCTGCTGTCGCCAGCGCCATTTTTGAGGCACGCTCGGCTTCAAGTTCACGCACCAATTGGGCGTGGCTTTCGCGCTGCTTGGCCAGTTCCGCTTCGAGAACTTCAATCCGGCCCGTCAATTCGGCGGCTTGGCGCTCAACCTGTTCAAGGCGGATAATCAAGCGCGCTGAGATTGGTTCGGCTGAAACGGGCGGGATCACAACCGGGGTAGGCCCGTTTGGCTTGGCCACAGGCGGCGGGTTTGCACCGCGCGCCTGCGCCCAAACGGGTTCAGCCATCACCATCACGCCCGCCCCAACCATCCATAGGCTTAGGCATACCCCAGTCGACACGCGGGGCTTTGCCGCCTTGCGTGAGGGTTTTGCCATCTGGCGCTTGATCGAAGGGGCGAGGTGAAATCTAGCCATGATTAATCCAGCAGCATCGTATGCGCGTTCCGGTTGACGGCCCAGCCTTCTGGATTTGGACGATCATCAATCGGGCGTTCCTTGCCGTAAGAGACGGTTTCAATCCGGTCTGGGCTGATGCCAAGGCTGGTTAGGAAGTCGCGCGCTGCGCTGGCCCGGCGGGCGCCCAAGGCCAAGTTATATTCGCGCGTGCCGCGCTCGTCGCAATTGCCGGCGATCAAAACGCGCTTGCCGGGATTGGCTCTGATCCAAGCAGCTTGGCGCGTCAGGATAGAGCGGGCCTCGTCTGTCAGGTCAAAGCGGTCGGTCTCGAAAAAGACCCGCTCGCCCGCTTCGGCAATGGAGGCAAACGGAGACAGGTTTTCGCCCGCGTTCATGGCATCTGACTGGCCCGCGTCGGGCGCAGGGGCAGCTGGAGCCAAGGGGGCTGACGCAACACCGCTGCTAGCGGCAGGTGCGGTTGGTGCGACCGTTGGTGCTGCTTCAGCATTGGCTGCCGCCACGGGTGCGACGGTTTCTGGCACGACTGGCTGGGCCGGTTTGGTGCTGGCGCAAGCTACTAAAGCAATGCTGGAGACAAGCATGAAGGAGAGCGAGCGAATCTTTGCACCGGAGACTTGCGGGATCAGGCTTTTCGAAGGGGTCATAACAGGCTCCTGGGATGAAGGATGGTCAAAGGCTAGGGTCTAAAGTGACAGGGGAAGGAACTAAGGAAGGATCGCAGACCAGCCCGGATCTGAACCGGGACCGGACCAAGGGGACTTGCGAAGATTGGTGCCAGAGACATCAACAGTCCATAGGCTGGGCGATTGGCCCGGACCACCTTCGCGTTGGAACATGATAACGCGGCCATTGGGAGACCAAGTTGGCCCCTCAACCAGATAGGCCTCCGCCAAAATTTTCAAATTGGAGCCATCGGCCGCCATCACGCCAATCTGGAATTGCCCACCTAATTGGCGGGTGAAGGCAATCAAATCGCCCTTGGGTGACCAGACGGCGGTAGAATAACGGCCTTCGCCAAAGGTCAGGCGGCGCACGCCCGACCCATCGGCATTCATGGCATAGATTTGGGTGCTGCCGCCGCGGTCTGAGGTAAAGACAATCCGATCCCCATTGGGCGACATGTCGGGCGAAGTGTCGATCGCGGGATTGCGGGTCAATTGTGTCAGTTTGCCCGTGCGGAGACTTTTGATGAACACATCTACATCGCCATCGCGATCTGCGCTGAAAATGATCGACTGGCCGTCGGGGGTAAAGCGCGGCGCAAACGCCATATTGCCAGGAATGGCCACCGCTTCCTTGCGCCCGGTCTCAATATCAACGACCCAGATTTTGATGCCGCGATCTGTCAAAGCCGAATAGACGATCTGTTGGCCTTGCGCATTAAAGCGCGGGTTCAACACTTGCTCAGTACCATCGGTCAAATAGCTTGGGTTAGCCCCGTCTTGATCCATCACGGCCAATCGCTTGACCCGATTGGTGCGGCTGCCGCTTTCGGCAACAAAGACGATGCGGCTATCAAAATAGCCAGCCTCCCCGGTCAGTCTCCGGTAAATGGCATCGGAGACTTTATGGGCAATGCGCCGCCAATTTTCATCGGTTGTCGAAAACTCAAGGCCCAGCATCTGGCTCTCGCCATAGACGTCCCACAAGCGAAATTCGACGCGCAGTCGGCCGGCATTCACGCCACCACGCCCCACCACCAGCGCTTCGGTTTTAATCACACGCCAATCGGCAAAGCGCGGCGCAACATTCACATCCATATCGCGCTGCAAGAAGGAGTCGGGGTTTTGGACTTGGAACAGGCCGGAACGGGCCAAATTATCGCGCACCGCATTGGCGATAGAGCTGCCATGCGGGCCAGAAAAATCAGAGATGGCAATCGGCATGGGCCGCCGATGGCCCTCGGTCACGCTCACATTCAGTTGCGCAAAGGCCGGCGTCAGGCAGGCGAGGGCCAGCACAATACCCGTCACCAGCGCACGGACCGCGCGGCTCAGGGGCAGGAAGGAGAGGAAGTGTGATGTCATTACCGGTTTCTTGACCCTAGAAGATGAATATTTTGCGGCAAGGAAAAACAATTTTTCGTTATAGACAGCTTTCGGTTAAGGCCGATCAGACTTGCGGGGATCAAAGTCAAAATTGACCAAGCGCCATTGTTCATAACGATTGGCAGGCAAGGAAAATGGCGCGCATTGCCGGACGGCGCGCAGCGCATCTTCAATCGCCAGTAACAGCTTGTTGTCAGCACCTGCCTTACTGGATGGACGGATTAGCTTTGGATCACGTGCCAGCGATCCATCAGGCCTTAATTCGATTTGTAGCGTGACCACCAAGCGGGGTGAATTTTCAGCCGGTAAGCGCCAACATTCATAAATCTGCGCGCGAAGGGCGGATTCAAGATCGCCCGCCAGCTGGGTGCCGCCCCCGGCGCGCCCTTGCTTGGCCGATTGGCCCGCTGCGGCAAGTTTGGGCGCTCTGCGCCCACCAGAATCAGCCCCACTTGCCGCCGCACTGGCGGCGGCAAAGTCAAAAGCCGGTTCGGGTCTGGCCGATGGTGTGGTCTTGGCTTTGCTGGGTAGGCTGGGTGCGGGTTGGTTTGGCGATGTCTTGGGTGTGCTGGCCTTGGTTGGTGCAGGCGGGGGTGTGGCCGCTTTTTGGGCAGGCGCTTGAGAAGGCTTGGGCGGGGGTGCCTTTTGCACAGGCTGTGGCGCGGGCGCAGCTGGCGGGGCAGGGGTTTCCAGGGGGGTAGGCTCTGGGGTGGGGGCCGCATCCGATACCGGGGCTTCTGCAACCGTCAACGGGCTATTTTCTTCCCCAGTTCGCACCGTTTCTGCCGCCGTTTCAGGGCCAATGGCGCTGGGTGTATCGGCGACAATGGCAACCGGGATGACATCTTCGGGCGTGAAGGCAGGTGGGTTCTGCCACACGACCAGACCCAGCGCGATAATGCCTGCATGCACAAGGGCTGACACAGCAACACCCGGCCCAAAGAAACCAGGCTCTTGCCACTTCACACTGGCATATGGGGGGTCACTGGCGCGCATGCGCTCGGGGCCTATCCTATTGCTCGACCGTGTCGGTCACCAAGCCTAGATTGCGATAGCCCGCAGAATTCACCCGGGCCATAACTTGCATCACAATCCCATACGGGGCTTTCTCGGCAGCGCGAATAAAGATTCTGCGATCATAGCCTTCACCCGCCAGCGCCGTCAGACGCGGCAATAATTGGTCATAGGCTACCACTTCATTCTGCAAATAGACCTGACCATTGGCGAGGATGGTGACTGTCAGCGGCTCTTGCTCTGTCGGCAGGCTCTTGGCCTCTGTTTTGGGCAGATCTACCGGCACACCCACCGTCAATAAAGGGGCTGCCACCATGAAGATGATCAACAACACCAACATCACGTCCACAAAGGGCGTCACGTTGATATCGCCCATAAAGCGTCGACCCCGTCGGCCACGTCGCCCGCCGCCGCGCCGTGCTCCTAAACCGGCCGCCATCTTAGTTCGGGTCCTGCAAGCGGCGGGAAACCCGCGCGATCACATCATCGCTCAGCGCGTCCAGACGGGTGGCAAAGCGGTCTAAACTGCCTGCCAGCCAATTGTAGAAAATCACCGCCGGGATCGCAGCCAAAAGGCCAAGGGCGGTGGCAAACAAAGCTTCTGCAATACCAGGCGCGACCACTGCCAGATTGGTATCGCGCGATTGGGCGATGCCACGGAAGGCATTCATAATGCCCCACACCGTACCAAATAGTCCGATGAAAGGGGCTGAAGACCCAATGGTCGCCAGGATGGCAAGGCCGCGTTCGGCACGCGCCATTTCCCGCGCGGTGGCTGCTTGCATCACCCGTTCCATGCGCTCAATCGCCCGGCCTAAGCCAACTTCGGTTTGGTTGGGAATGCGGCGCGCAAGGCGGGCCTCGGCCATACCCACAGCAACCACCCGGGCCATGGCATCACCGGGCTTAGTGCTTTCTTCAATCGCATCAATGCCACGACCTTCTGCCAAAGCGGCTTCCACAATACGCGCACCGGCTTCCAGCTTGCGGATTTGCAACCATTTGTCGATCGCGACCGCCCATGACCAGACCGAAGCCAAGGCCAAGCCAATCATGACGGACTTGACGATCCAATCGGCTTTGAGGAACAAATCGAGGAAGGAAAAGCTTGTTACTGTTGCTACCGCGTCCATACACGCCTCACTAATGGGTTCATGGGTCAGCTCTGCTCGCGCGAACAGAATTTAGGAACGAGACTATCAGAATCGACACCTAGTAAAGGAATACGGCTTCAGTGCGGCGATAAAGTTAATATCTGATGAGAAAGCGGCAAAAAGCGGTCGGGTGAAGCCAGTTGGCACAGCCGCCACGCTTCAGATCGGTTTGGCAGTTTGAAACCGCCCTTTGTCTTGACTTTATCCTCACAAACCCGTATCCGCGCCCCTCTTCTGGCTAGTCTGATCCTATCCCGGTCCATGATGATGTGGGCTGTGGGTTCAAGACAAGGCAGAAATCACGAATTCGCCGATGAGCACTCTTATTCGAGGGTGACAAGGCTTTAACAAGAGAGAAATCGCCATGTCGCGCCGTTGCGAATTGACTGGAACCGGACCAATGGTTGGCCATATCGTCAGCCACTCCAACATTAAGACCAAGCGTCGCTATTTGCCAAACCTGCAAGACGTCACCTTGGCGTCGGACGCTTTGGGTCGCGCGTTCAAATTGCGCATCACCATGGCAGCCTTGCGCTCCGTTGATCACAATGGTGGCCTCGATGGCTATATTGTGAAGATCGACGAGACCAAGATGTCGGACCGCGCACGCAAGATCCGCCGCGACATCAAGGCAAAGCTGGCTGAGCAAGCGGCTGCCTAATTCTGGTTTTGGGCCGTGGACGTCCACAGCCCAAGCCCAACAGGCTTAAAAGCGCGACCTTTCGGGGTCGCGTTTTTCGTTTGAGCCACGCTGCGCGACAGACTTCTGTGCCGCGCGTGTGTGTCCATCCCTCGACCGACCCTCCCATGTCATGCTAACCGCCGCGGTCTCATGCGCCTGACCCAAGATCGTCTCTTTCGTGTTCTCGACCGCTTTGACGAGATCGACGCCCGTTTGTCTGTTTGTTCAGACGGGGGCGAGATCATGCGTCTGTCTAAAGAGCGCTCCAGCCTCGCCCCAGTAGCTGATGCGATCCGCTCCCTGGAAAAGGCGCGCGCTGAGCGGGCAGAACTGGAACAAATGATCCTTGATCTGCCCAGCAATGATGAGATGGCGCAGATGGCCCAGGCCGAACTCGAAATCCTGCGCGAGTCCATCCCGACCATGGAGCAAGAGTTACAAATCCTGCTCTTGCCCAAGGATGCCGATGACGAAGCCGATGTGATCTTGGAAGTGCGCGCGGGGACCGGGGGCGATGAAGCCGCTCTCTTCGCAGGCGATCTTTTTCGCATGTATCAGCGCTATGCCGCCACGCGCGGCTGGCGGGTTGAAGTGGAAAGCGTGTCAGACGGGGAAATGGGCGGCTATAAGGAAATCATCGCCTCCGTATCTGGCGAAGGGGCCTTTGGCCGTTTGAAGTTTGAAAGCGGTGTGCACCGGGTCCAGCGCGTCCCCGTCACCGAAGCAGGCGGGCGTATCCATACCTCGGCTGCCACCGTCGCCGTTCTGCCCGCGCGGGAAGATGTGGAGATTGAAATCCACGAAAAAGACATTCGCATCGACACCTATCGCTCGTCAGGCGCTGGGGGTCAGCACGTCAATAAGACGGACTCGGCGGTCCGCCTAACCCACATCCCCAGCGGCATTGTGGTGACCTCGTCGGAAAAGTCCCAGCACCAAAACCGCGCCAATGCGATGCGGACCTTGAAGGCCCGTCTTTATGAGCAACAGCGCGCAGCCCTTGCGGCCGAGCGTTCTGCCAGCCGCCAATCTCAAGTCGGCTCTGGTGATCGGTCGGAACGCATCCGCACCTATAATTTCCCGCAAGGCCGCGTCACCGATCACCGCATCAATCTAACGCTCTATAAGCTCGACACCTTGTTGGAAGGCAGCGGCTTGGACGAAATGATCGAAGCGCTCATCGCTGATGACACCGCCCGCCGCTTGGCAGAAGCCGACGACTAATTGCCTGCATATTTGATGGAGCAGCCATAAGCTGCGGTTGCGCGGATTGCGGGGGGCTGTTTGTTTTTGACGGCTGTGATCGCCTCGCGCACATAATTGCGGGGCACAGCCCCTGCGGGCAGAACCGCGCGGGGTTGGTCGTCAATCGCCCCGGCATAGGCGATATGGCCCGTCTCATCGATCACAAACATATGCGGGGTTGTCCGTGCACCAAAGGCGCGGCCAACAACCCCGGTTGGGTCCAGCACTTTGGCGGTGGGTTTAGCTCCTTTTTCGGCGGTGAAATAATCGGCACCCCGCCCATCCTGATAGCCCTGCTTGCCCGGGGCAGAGGAAAAGATCGTCAACCACACAACGCCCTCTTTCAGCGCTGCGGCTTGGACCGCTTGCATCGACCCACTGTTATAGTGCCGGGCAACATAGGGGCATTCAAAATTGGTCCATTCCAGAACGACAATTTTGCCGCGATAGGCGCTTAAGTTAAACTTGCGCCCAGTGGTGTCCTGCATGGAAATACTGGGGGCCATGGCACCGGGGACCGGCGGGACGCCCTTGGTTTTGGGGTGGGAATTGGGCTCTGTCGGGGAAAACATGCCGCCTGCGCGACTATCGATAAGGGTGAAGCTTGCCAAAGCCAGTGCAGCTGCCAGCCAAACAAATCTCATCGGCTTTCCTCCTAATTCAGGGCGGCTTTGACCATGTCTGCGCTCAAAAGTTGCGGCAGGATTTGTGGTTCGGCCACACCGGGCTTATAGACCAGATACAGGGGTACACCCACGCGCCCGTGGCTTGCCAGCGCTTGGGCAATCACATCATCGCGACTGGTCCAGTCGGCCACCAAATAGACCGCCTTCTTACCATTGAGGGCTTCGCGCACCTCAGGATCGGCAAAGACGGTGACTTCATTGACCTTACAGGTCACGCACCAGTCAGCGGTGAAATTGACGAAAACGGTCTTGCCCTCTTGTTGTAGGGCCTCGACGCGGGCAGGGGTCCAAGGCTCGCCGCCAAAGCTTGTGGCAGCGGCATCGGCGGCTTTTGCCGGGGCTTGGGTAACATAGGCCCCGGCCCCAACTAGGCCTGCCGTGAGGATCATTAAGGCAAGGGCTCGCCCCGCTTTGCCCTGCCAAGTCCGCCAAATCCACACCGCAAGCCCTGCCAATAAAACGCCACCTAGGGCCGCCAATACGCCTGCTTGGCCAACTTGGGCGCTGCTGACCCAGATCAACCAAATGGCCGTGGCAAACATGGGGAAGGACAAAGCTTCGCGTAGGCGGCTCATCCATGGCCCGGGGCGGGGCAAAGCGCGCATGAGGCCCGGCATAAAGGTCAGCGCCACAAAGGGTGCGGCAAAGCCCACGCCCAAGGCTGCAAAGACGCTCAAGGCCCCAAGCGCGGGCTGGGTTGCGGCAAAGCCCAAGGCCACACCCATGAAAGGGGCGGTACAGGGGGCGGCAACCACAACAGCCAAGACGCCGGTAAAGAACGACCCTGCATGCCCGCTTTTGCCCGCAAGGCCTGCGCCCGCGCCCTGCAGCGAGGTGCCAATTTCATAAAAGCCCAACAGATTAAAGCCGATCAACACCATCAAGACCGCAAGGCCAACGATGATGGCAGGCGATTGTAATTGAAAGCCCCAGCCAATGGCCAAGCCAGCGGCTTTCAGCCCGATCAACAGACCCGCCAACCCAAGGAAGCAAGCCAGCACCCCAAACCCGTACCACAAGCCGTGGGTGCGGGCTTCGGCCTTATCGCCGTGAGAAGCCTCTAACAAGCCCAAGGCCTTCATGGACAGGATCGGGAAAACACATGGCATCAGGTTTAGGATCAAGCCGCCCAAAAAGGCGAAGACCAGCGCCTGCAAAAGACCAACCGTGCTGCTGCCGTCTGCGGCCTTGCCTGGAACCGCCGCCATGGGGGCAGCGGCGATCAAATCGGCGCTGAGGCTATAGGCTTTGGCGCTTGCGCCTTCGCCAAGCACCAACACACCCTCAAACGGGCCAACAAAGGGCTCTGGCAGCGACTTGGACTTCACCAGATTGAGGCCAAAGCCATCCTTGCCGCGCACAAATTCTTGCGGTGCCGCAAAATCAACCAAAGCACCGATCTTAAGCTCATAGGGGAAGAAATAGGCTTTACCCGCGGCAGGCACGCCCGTGACCACCAATTGCAGGCCACCCGCGCCCAGATCAGTTAGATGTGCCTTTCCGGGCAAGGGCTTGGGCAGGCCCGATAGGGCAGATTGGATCGCCGCCGCATCGCCACCATCGCGCTTTGAGGCTTCTACGGGTAAGGTCAGCGCCACGCTGCCTTCGCCTGGAATACAGACGTCTGCGCATTCAAGCCAGGTGGCATCGACCTTCAGCGAGAGGCTCGTACCCGGTTTGGCCGAAGCAGGAATTTGCACTTCAACCGGCAAAACAACCGAATTGGAAAAGCCATAATTGACCAAGGGGCCAAAGGGGATGGCGGTAGGGGCTGGCCATTTGATCTCGCCCGCCTTCACCCCGTCTGGCAAAGTCCAGGCCAGATAAGTTGGCTCTCCAGAATCCCCCGGATTGCGCCAATAAGTATGCCAGTCGGGCGCGATCTTCTGCCGGATGGCGAGGTGAAAGACATCGCCGGGCTGAACTGCTGCCCGCTCACTAATCAGCGTGATCTCGACATTTTGCGAGCTGGCGCTGATCCCAATCGGCGTGGAGACCGCAGCGGGCACTTGCGCATGTGCCAAGCTAACCCAACAGAGCAAGAGCCAGAGTGCCAAGAGGGCGCGTTTCATACAGACAGTCCTTTTCCAGCCTTACTTAGCGTCCTTCGAACTTCTGGCCAATGGCGCGGGTCTGGGTCGCGCAGAAAAACACTGTGATGATGGAAACTAGGGCTGGAAAATCCGTGCGAAATAACCCACCGTCATGGCTTCGGATGAAAAGCCTCTTGGGTGGCCGAAAACGGAAAGGACTTCTGCGTGAGCATTTTGCCGAGACAACCAGGATGGTGGTTTGAAGATATCATTGTCGGGCGGACCTATGATTTCGGTGCAGCTTTAGTAACCGCAGAGGATATAGCCCTGTTTCACGAGCGCTTTGCCCCCAATCTGCCATTAAAGGCCAGCGAGAAGGGGCGCGAAGGGGCAGGGCCGCGCGCGGCGGAAAGCCATGTCTATGCCCTGTGGCGGCGCATGCTGTGGGAAGAAACCCGCGAATGGCCCGTGCTGCAGCGCTTGGGCCAAGATGCGCTGCGCTATTATAAAGCCGTTTATGCCGGGGAAGAATTGTCGGTGCGCCTGACCTTTTTGGCGACCGAAGACCGCAATGACCGCGAAGGCGTGCTGACCGCCAGCCACGAAGTGCAAGATCAAGATGGCCTCTTGGTGATGAGCGTCATGACCCGCACCCTGATGGCCAAGCGACCACCGAAGGCGGGATGATCACTCCGTCCCGGTCACTTTGTCCCAAAAGCCCTTGGCTTTATCGAAAAAGCCTGTGTGCTCTGGATGGCTTTTTTCGCCGCACTGGCCGGCAAATTCGCGCAACAATTCTTTTTGTCGGGCGGTTAAGTTGCGCGGGGTTTCGACGAAGAGTTCGACATGCATATCGCCGCGCAGGGCTGATTTCAGCGTTGTCATGCCATGATGGCGCAGGCGGATGCGCCGCCCGGTTTGGCTGCCTTCTGGAATATCCAGTTCGGCCTTGCCGCCATCAATCGTGGGGACTTCGATCTTGCCGCCCAAAGCCGCAGTCGTCATGGTGACGGGGATGCGGCAATAAAGGCTTGGGCCGTCGCGCTCAAACAGCTCATGCTTCTTGACCGACAAAAACACATAAAGGTCGCCGCGTGGGCCGCCGCGGGCCCCCAATTCGCCTTCACCGGTAAGGCGGACGCGCGTACCATCTTCAACGCCAGCCGGGATCGCGACCGACAAGGTGCGCTCCACTTGCTTGGTGCCGTGGCCGTGACAGGATTTGCAGGGCTTTTTGATGATGGTGCCACGGCCATGGCAGGTCGGGCAGGTCCGCTGCATCATGAAGAAGCCCTGTTGGGCGCGCACTTGGCCTGTGCCGCTGCAGGTTGGGCACACTTCGGGGCGGGTGCCAGGTTCAGCGCCAGAGCCATCACAAACATCACAGACCTGATTGGTCGGGATGGTTAGTTCGGCATCCTTGCCGCGGAAAGCTTCTTCGAGCGTGATTTCAAAGTCATAGCGCAAGTCAGCCCCGCGCGCGGGGCCTGCGCGTTGTTGGGTGCGCCGACCGCCAAAGACTTCGCCAAAAATGTCGCCAAAGACGGATTCAAAAATGTCGCCAGCATCGCCTTGGAAGCCACCGCCGCCGCCACCGCCCATGCCGCCATTGAGGCCCGCCTTGCCATACCGATCATAGACCGCGCGCTTTTGCGGGTCCGACAGGGCGGCATAAGCCTCGTTAATGTCTTTGAATTTTGCCTCAGCCTCGGCATTGCCGGGGTTTTTGTCGGGGTGCCATTGCATGGCCTTCTTGCGGTAGGCGCTTTTCAGCGTTGCCTCGTCCGCATCACGGGCTACGCCCAGAAGATCATAATAATCGTCGCTCATAGGATCCCCGAATAAGAGCAAGTTTAATGGCTAGAAACGCTCTGTGTTGCTGGGCGTGTTGATCACGGGCTTTTAGCAAACACATGGGGCTTGGCTTGAGGGAGGGAGAGGCGGTGCGTCCGTCAACCAAGGCCCGAAGCTTACCCCCTTGCGCACGAACCTTGTGGCCCATGCGCAAGGGGGTTGTTTCGATTACTTCTTGTCGTCGGTGACGTCTTCGAAGTCTGCGTCGACAACGCCGTCATCGCCCGCATCTTTTTTCGCATCGGCTTCGGCCGCATTGGCCTGTTGCTCGGCATACATGGCCTCACCAATCTTCATGGCAGCCTGCATCAAAGCTTGGGTCTTGGCTTGGATGTCTTCGACATCTTCACCCAAAGCCGCTTCTTTTGCTGCGGCAACTGCGGCTTCAATGGCTTCGCGATCGGCGACTTCCAGCTTGGTGCCGAATTCGCTCAATTGCTTTTCAACCATATGGATCGAGCTTTCCGCGCCATTCTTGGCTTCCACCAAGTCGCGCTTCTTCTTGTCGGCTTCGGCATTGGCTTCGGCGTCCTTGATCATCTTTTCGATGTCAGCATCGGACAGGCCGCCATTGGCCTGAATGCGGATCGACTGCTCTTTATTGGTCGCCTTGTCCTTGGCCGAGACCGACACAATGCCGTTGGCGTCAATGTCGAAGGTCACTTCAATCTGTGGCACGCCGCTGGGGGCGGGTGGGATGCCAACGAGGTCGAACTGGCCGAGCGACTTATTGTCTGCGGCCATATCGCGTTCGCCTTGGAACACGCGGATGGTCACGGCAGACTGATTGTCATCTGCGGTCGAGAAGACTTGGCTCTTCTTGGTTGGGATGGTGGTGTTGCGCTCAATCAAGCGGGTGAAAATGCCACCCTTGGTTTCGATGCCCAAAGACAAGGGCGTCACGTCCAGCAACAATACGTCTTTGACGTCGCCCTGCAACACGCCAGCTTGGATCGCCGCACCCAAAGCCACCACTTCATCGGGGTTCACACCCTTGTGTGGCTCTTTGCCGAAGAATTGCTTCACGGCTTCTTGCACCTTTGGCATGCGGGTCATGCCGCCGACGAGTACGACTTCGTCAATATCGGCCGCGGTCAGGCCAGCATCTTTCAGCGCCGCTTTGCACGGATCAATCGTGCGCGACACCAGATCATCGACCAAAGCTTCCAGCTTCGAGCGGGTCAGCTTCAGGTTCAAGTGAAGTGGGCCGGTTGCGTCCATGGTGATGAACGGCAGGTTCACTTCATATTGCGCGGTGGTCGACAGCTCTTTCTTTGCCTTTTCGGCTTCTTCCTTCAGACGTTGCAGCGCCAATTTGTCATTGCGCAGGTCGACGCCTTTTTCCTTTTTGAACTCGTCAGCCAAATAGTCGACGATGCGCATGTCGAAATCTTCCCCGCCGAGGAAGGTGTCGCCATTGGTAGAGCGCACTTCAAACACGCCGTCGCCAATTTCCAGAACCGACACGTCGAACGTACCGCCGCCCAAATCATAGACAGCGATGGTGCGGTTGCCGCCCTTATCCATGCCGTAAGCCAAAGCCGCAGCCGTTGGCTCGTTGATGATGCGCAGCACTTCAAGACCGGCAATCTTACCGGCATCCTTGGTGGCTTGGCGCTGGGCGTCGTTGAAATAAGCAGGCACGGTGATGACGGCTTGGGTCACGGTTTCGCCCAAATAGGCTTCTGCCGTTTCCTTCATCTTGGTCAGGATCATGGCCGAGATTTCCGAAGGGCTATAATCCTTGTCGCGGCCCGTCACATAGGCGTCGCCGCTGGGGCCCTTGGTGATTTTATAGGGAACCAGATTGATGTCCTTCTTGACCATCGGATCGTCAAACGTGCGGCCGACAAGGCGCTTGATGGCGAAGAAGGTTTGTTCTGGGTTGGTGACAGCTTGACGGCGAGCCGGTTGGCCAATCAGGCGCTCTCCATCTGCAGCAAAGGCGACGACCGACGGCGTGGTGCGCGCACCTTCAGAGTTCTCAATCACTTTGGCTGATTTGCCGTCCATGATGGCTACGCAGGAATTGGTCGTCCCGAGGTCGATACCGATGACTTTGCTCATGTTCTTCAAGTCCCTTAAAAGCGGACACCGATCTTTTTGTCCCCCATGCGGAAGCCCAAAAGAACGGCTATAGTGTTTTGCCAGTAAAATGCCCGTGAGGGGCGCTGAGGCTCATATGGTGTCGCAGTCTTGGACCGCAAGGTATGTCTGTGATTTGTGCTGCGGTGGCCACAAACTGGGAAGCAGTGATTTGTACGAAATCATCCTCGCGCTTGATTTGAGGGACGAAACCAATCTGCGTTTCGCCCCATGGACCGCGCATAATTAATCAGCATTTCATCCGTGCTTACCAAAACCGTCTTTGGGTCCAAATGATAAAGCCACGCCACATCTGTGAGGCCAAAAACCGAAAACTCTGGCGACTTGGCGCAATCAGACGCACGGACCCCAATTTCGTGTGTATCCGCAATGAGAGCGGCAAAACTTCGCAAGATGGTGAGATCGATTTTGCGCTTGAGCGAGACGTTTAAAAGATTGGATACTTCGGACAAAGAATAAGGCGTGGAAACCAATTCGTCGGCTTGACTGATGATACCAAGCAAAGATCGAAAGTCTTGGGCAGTGAAATTTGAAATCCGCTTATGCTGACCAATATGCCGCTTGTCTGCCAGCGCGAGGCACAAGAACACCATCAAATTGGTGTCCAGTGCCAATGAAATCATGACACCGATTCCGCATCTTTCACGAAGATGAGTTCCCCTGTCTCAAGGTCAATCCGCAACAGCTTTTGATAATTGACCAAGTGCGGGGCCATATTGAGTGCTAAGCTGCCGGAAGCTAATGGCGCGACACGCTTGAAGGAAAGGGTTACATCCCAGATCGAGGCAGAAACGGGTGCGACAGCCTCAAGCCGAGGTGGCGAGCCAGCGTCTTCGCCAAACACAAGAATCGCTAATTCTTTTGCCTTCGCAACAGCGTCGATAGCGTTCATGGGTAAAGCTTTCCAATGCGGTCCCGTCTTACGCACTCCGCCTCTAAAGTAGACGTAACTGGTAGAATCTTCAAGGTTGATCTGATCGCATGAATGGCCTGTCTTTCCATCCCGCCTATCTCGATCGGCCCGCGCAAGAGGCGCTGCTGGCGAGTTTAGCGCCCTTGATTGCGCGTGCGCCCTTCTTCCGCCCGACCATGCCCAAGACCGGCAAGCCCTTTAGTGTGGAGATGACGAATTTGGGGCCACTTGGTTGGGTGTCAGACCGCGAGGGCGGCTATCGCTATCAGGCGACCCACCCCGTCACCGGTCAAGCTTGGCCGGCCATACCCCAAGCCCTGCTCGACCTTTGGCAGGCCGTCGCCCATTACCCGGTTGCGCCACAGGCTTGCCTCGTCAATCTCTATCGCGACGGGGCCAAAATGGGCTTGCATGTAGACGCCGATGAGCGCGACCGCGCCGCCCCGGTCGTGTCTATTTCTTTAGGCGATAGCGCAATCTTCCGTCTCGGCGGGGCAACACGCGGCGGGCCGACATCGTCCCTAAAGCTCAATTCCGGCGACGTGGTTGTTTTGGGTGGAGCGTCGCGGCACTTCTACCACGGCATCGACCGGGTGTTGTCAGGCTCCTCCACCTTGGTGCCGGGCGGTGGACGGATTAATTTGACAATGCGGGTGGTGGGTTAGAACCCCTCAATCCCCACCCCGCTCCGCCGCCAAATAATCGCGGGAGCGCATTTCGTAGAGGCGGGAGGCGGTGCGTTCAAATTCAAAGGCTTGGTCGCCCGTGCCATAGAGGCGATCGGGTTCGGCTTCGGCGCTCATGATCAGTTTGGTCTTATTCTCATAGAGCGCAT
Source organism: Aquidulcibacter sp. (assembly GCF_020253525.1). Taxonomy (GTDB): domain Bacteria; phylum Pseudomonadota; class Alphaproteobacteria; order Caulobacterales; family Aquidulcibacteraceae; genus Aquidulcibacter. Next base: position 23,921 of record NZ_JADCBK010000070.1, on the reverse strand, counting down.
CGATCAGGGTACGGAAGCGGGCGGCTTCGTTGCGCTTTTCAGGGCCCATGACGGGCACACCATCGAGCATCAGGGTCTCAAACCGTTTGGCGAGCGCCAGATAATCGCTGGCCCCAAGGGCTGCGACGCATAAATCCTCAAAACTCATGCGGGCGCAGCCGGCAGCAGCGCGGGCAATTTTGAGCTCTCGGCCCGAGACAGTCAGCGAGGTGGGCCGGGGTTGCGCGCCTTGGGTCAGGGCCGCCCACGCTTGATCCATCGCGGCAAAGGCGCGGCCATCGAGTGGGCTATGGTAGACGGGCTGGCTCTCAAGCCGCGCGAGGCGATAGTCGCGCTGGCCATCGAGGGCGTGTAACGCCAGCTTTTCTTCCAGCATGGCGATGAAGGGCAGAAAGAGTTGGCGGTTGATACCATTCTTATAGAGGTCGCGCGGGTGGCGGTTCGACGTGGCGACGACGACGACTTGGCGCATCCATAATTGCTCAAACAAGCGACCAAGGATCATGGCATCGGCAATATCGGTCACTTGGAACTCGTCAAAGCACAAGAGCCAAGCCTCATTGGCGATGGCTTTGGCGACGGGTGGGATGGGATCGTCGCCGGCCCCTTTGACGAAATGGGCCTGCTGTTTGCGCTCTTGGGCGCTCATCGCCCGCCAGGCATTTACGGCTGCATGCACCTCGGCCATGAATTCATGAAAATGGACGCGCCGTTTCTTCTCAACCGGGGCGACCTCAAAGAAGAGGTCCATCAGCATGCTTTTGCCGCGCCCCACCCCGCCATAGAGATAAATCCCCTCTGGCGCGGGCTCTGGCCTGCCAAACAGGAAGCGCGCTTTACCGGGCCGCCAGTCTGTCAGGCGGTTTTGCAACACGGCCAAGAGTTCGACCGCCGCCGCTTGGGCGGGGTCAAAAGCAATCAGGCCCTGTTCGGCCTTTTGGCGATAGAGGGTTGTGATCATGGGGCTAACACAACTCGCTTACCTCCCCTCGCCCCCTTAGGGGAGAGGGGCTTTGTTTGCGCGCCCACCCTCATTTCATCGTCGGGATGACAAACTCTGCCGCGCCCGCGCCTTCGGGCCAGCGGGCCGTGACGGTTTTGACCTTGGTGAAGAATCGAACACCCTCGGTACCATGTTGGTTCGCGTCGCCAAAGGCAGAGCGTTTCCAGCCGCCAAAGCTGTGATAGGCCAAGGGCACGGGGATGGGCACATTTATGCCCACCATGCCCACTTCAACGCGGCTGGCAAACTCGCGCGCGGCGCGGCCATTGCGGGTATAGATGGCGGTGCCATTGCCATATTGGTGGGCGTTGGGCAGAGCAATCGCGCTTTCAAAATCTTCGGCGCGCGCGATTTGCAGGACTGGCCCGAAGATTTCGGTCTTATAGCTGTCCATATGCGGCTTGACCTGATCGATGAGCGAGCCGCCGAGATAGAAGCCGCTCTCATAGCCTTGGAACGAGACTTTGCGCCCATCGACAACCAGTTTCGCGCCTTCTTCCACCGATTTATCGATCCAGCGGATGACGTTTTGGCGGTGTTCGTGGCTGATCAACGGGCCGTAATCGACATCGGGATCAAGGCTGGGGCCGACCTTTAACGCTTCAACGCGGGGCTTGAGGCGTTCAATCAAAGCATCTGCCACTTTGTCGGTCACGGGCACTGCAACAGAGATCGCCATGCAACGCTCGCCCGCACTGCCATAGCCTGCGCCGATGAGGTCATTGGTCACTTGGTCGAGGTCAGCATCGGGCAAGATGATGGCGTGGTTTTTCGCCCCGCCCATGGCTTGCACGCGCTTTCCATAGGTCGCGCCCTTGGCATAAATATATTCGGCCACAGCAGACGAGCCAACAAAGCTGACGGCCTTCACATCGGGATGCTCAAGGATTGCATCCACGACCGCTTTGTCGCCATTGACGACTTGGTAGATCCCGTCGGGAAGACCCGCTTCTTGCAACAGCGCGCCTAATCGCATCGGCACCGAGGGGTCCTTTTCGCTGGGCTTACAGATAAAGGCATTGCCGCAAGCAATGGCCACACCAAACATCCACATCGGGATCATGGCGGGGAAGTTAAACGGGGTGATGCCCGCGACCACGCCCAAGGGCTGGCGCATGGAATACATATCAATACCGGGGCCTGCGCCTTCGGTATATTCACCTTTCAACAAGTGCGGGATACCACAGGCAAATTCGATCACTTCAAGGCCGCGCTGAATGTCGCCCTTGGCGTCGGCGACCGTCTTGCCATGCTCAGACGACAAAAGGCGGGCCAAATCTTCCATGTCGCGTTCGAGAAGCGCCTTGAAGGCAAACATCACCCGGGCGCGCTTTTGGGGGTTGGTCGCGGCCCACGCAGGCTGGGCCTTTTTCGCCCCGGCCACGGCTTCAGCCAAAAACTCAGCTGACGCCAATTCCACCAGCGCTTGGACCTTGCCCGTGGACGGATCATAGACATTGTGAAAGCGGCCTGTCGTGGCTGCTTTGGTTTGCCCGTCGATGAAATGATGGATTTCGCGCATGGTCCTGCCCCTTATCTTGCGATAGCCTTAGCCTGTGATGCGGCAGAGATAAACTGTATGGGTTCAGCCAGTATCAGGCAGCGTTCTTGTCGCCATGAAGAAAATTAACAAAACGATAATCACGAAGCCTTGATCCGGCGCGCTTCGGCATTGACGCCCACCCGCCAAGCCTTAGTTTCCCGCAACTTAGAAGCGACCGCGCCGATCTTGTACGCTGGGGTAATAGCGATTTGAGGGGATGAGAAAATGAAGATTTCAAGAAAAACTTTAACCAATACAGTGGCCAGCTTGGCTTTAGGCTTTGGTGCTTTTGCAGGCGCGCCAGCGGTGGCGCTGGTCACCCCCGATACCGTTTCGCCCGCAGCGGTGGTCGATACGAATAATACGCGGCCCTATTGGGTCGGCTTGGGCATTCGTAATGAAGCTGGCAATGGTGGCGGGACCTGTACGGGTCTTCTTATCAATCCTCGCACCGTTTTGTTTGCCGCCCATTGCGTCGATACTTTGCCTCCAGGCGCGTATGACGGCAATTCGCGCGGCAATCGCGCCCAAGTCGGTTACACAACCGACCCCACTTTTGGCAATGTGAACCTGCGCAATTGGCTCTTCGGGCAAGACTTTATCGTGCCGCGCGGCGATGGGCGGACCATGGTGAACTCAACCATGGTTTGGTGGGATCCACGCGCGCGCAATGGCCCCAATGCGCGCGCCAATGAAGGCACCTTCCTGCCTGCCGATATTGCGATTGCTGGCTTTGATACGCCGACCGAAATCTTGGGCCGGGATGCGGCCAATGGGATTGGTCTGTTGTTTTCCCAAGTTAGCGGTGCTGTCCCCGTAACCATTGGCGGCTATGGCCAAGCGGGCAATGGCTTGACGGGTGCGCGTCTGTCGGGAACGGACGATACCTTCTTCCGCCGTTTGGGCAGCAATGTGCTGCAGTTTTTGGGCAGTTCCCGCGATCTGAACCTTGGCGTTTATGGTAGCGCGATCGGCAATGGCTTAAGCCCTTCAACCCTTGTCTATCAAGACATGTATTGGTTCGATTTCGACGATCCATCGCGCGCCACGCGCCCCTTCTCGGCCAGCATCACGCGCAGCGCCACCGGCAATACGTTTGATTTCGATGTGTTTCCCGGGGCAGCGGTTGCGGGCGAAGCCAGCACGGCGGCTGGCGACTCGGGCAGTCCTTTGGTGACTTCCGCATTTGGACGGGAAGTTTCTTTGGGCGTGTTGAGCCAAGGGTCGCGCTTCTTCTTTGATGCGGTTGGCAATCCGAACGATAACTTCGGCTTCTTCTCCGTCCCTTTCGCCAATTTCGGCACGATTGCCGGATATAATCCGCTCTATCTGTTCTGGGATCAAATCCTAATCAATAACCCCTATAAATATGTGACGGTCGCCGCAGGCGATGGGGAGTGGACGGACGCTACGCGCTGGCGGCAAGAGTTAGACCCACTTTATTTCACCTTGTCTGGGTCCACTTTGGTCAATGCCTTGCCGACGACGGCAGCGGCCGGGGTAACCGATGCGTCCACCAATTTTGGAACCATCACGCCAAACCCTGCCAACATAAAGCTCTGCACCTTGTCGGGCACTTGTCCGGCAACGGGCGGCACCGCCAATCCGCTCCATACCGATAATGCTGGGATCGTGAATTTGGTGTCTGATGCCGTAGAAGCCGAGACGGGCACAGGCGAAGTTGCCCCAAGCCGCTTTACAGGTGCCAGCGCTGAAGCCCAAGCGAGCACCATGGATTTGCCCAGTGCAAAAGTCGATTTGATCGCCTCAGAAGCCTCCTCGACCTTGCCATGGACCTCCGGCCGCCTGTCCCTCAATTCAGGCGCCCTGACGGGGGTTGGTACCAGTGGCTTTACGCCGAATAATACCGATGGCGTGGCAGGGGTGCAAAACTCCACCCGCTATTTTGAAGTCAATTTGCGCGCGGCAGGTACCACCTCGATGACGGGTGTTACCGCCACAATCGACCGCCTCAATGTGCGGGGGGCGCAATCGGGCTTGAATATTCGCGCTGGCAGCCGCTTGAACACAACGATCTCGTCCTTTGTGGACGCGGGCGTTTTGAATGTCGACGGCATTTTCGCGCCGCGCCAACTCAATGTTTTGGGCGGCACGGTATCGGGCTCTGGCTCGATCCTGACCCAATCGGGCGTCTTGGTTGCTGGCGGCGTGTTGACGCCGGGGGCAGCTGGTGGCGTCGGGACCTTGTCGATCAGCGGCGGGGCTGGCTTTGGCAGCACGGGCACATTTGGCGTTGATATCGCCAGTGCGACATCGGCTGACCGCTTGAATGTGACCGGCAATTTGGTGCTGGGCGGTGGCTTTGCCGCCAACTTCCTGAATAGCTATGTCCCCGACTTTGGCACCAGCTGGAATATCGCTTCGGCAACAGGCACGACGAGCGGCGCCTTCACCCTGATTGCGTCGAACTTGCCCGGCGTCTTGCGCGCGACACCGCGTGTATCGGGCCGGGATGTCATCCTCGACATTACGGCAGTGCCTTACACCTCGTTTGCCGCCTGCGCGAGTGTGCAATGTTCGGGGCTGGCAAGCCTGCTCGATAGCAACCGCGCCAGCAATTATAACAGCTTGGCCTCTATCTATCGCTTCTCGGACCGTCTCAATCCCATCGAGGCCGCAAACTTCCTGCAAGCCTTGACCCCGTGGGATAACCAGCTTGCGGCCCAATCCATGTTGCGGACGTCTGAATCCATGAGCGCCATGATCCTGGGACGTGTGGCCCAAGTCCGCCAAACCGGCGCGCAAGGGGCCAATTGGGGCGGCATTCAAATGGCCGCTCTCAGCGGCGGGACTGGCGTGATGACCGATGCAGGCGATGTTTTGCCGGCATCCAGCGGTTCTACGACGATGAAACCCGGCTGGAGCGCCTTTGGTGAAGTGCGTGGCCTGCGTGCCAATGCAGAGGCTCAAAAGGGCTTTTTGGGCGCGCGAACTGAAACCGTGACGGGGGTGGTCGGTCTCGACTATAGCCAGAAAAACTATGTCTTAGGGGCGGCCCTCCACCTCGCCAATGGCACCAGCAAATTGTCGAACCGCAGCGCCAAGACAAAGTCTGACGCCGCGGCCCTGTCCGTCTATGGCAGTGTGTCTGGCCCCGTACTGGCCTTTGACGCCTATGCCTCACGTGGGGCAGGTAATCTCGACATGACGCGTTTTGCGGGTCCCTTGGCGGCTTCGGGCTCAACCGATAGCACACTGACCAGCATGGGTGCCGCACTCAGCGCCACCAATAAAACCGCGTGGGGCTCTTATATACCCAGCGTCTCCATCGCCTATGACAAGGCCGAGATTGATGCCTATCGGGAATCTGGACCGATTGGTCTAACCGTGGGCGCGCGTACGGTTGAAGCGCTGGTGGCCCGCTTGGGTGTGACGGCCTATGGCGACTTTGGCACGGGCGGCAACATCAAGCCTTGGGCACGGGTTGCCCTCGCCCATGACTTCCAAGCTTCCGACACAGGTGCCAGCGGCTTAGGCTTTGCTGCGGCCTCCAGCGTGACCTTGGCCAATGTGGCGGGCCTTGCTCAAGATGAATCCTGGGGCGAAGTCGGCCTTGGGGTTGAAGCCAAGCTCAAGTCGGCCACCTTGGGCCTCAGCTATGAGACGACGATTGACCGCACCGATGTGCGGGTGGAACAAGTGCGCGCCCGGGTCCGGGTCGCGTTCTAAGCCACGCTATGTACATAGATCGCCAAGCCTAAAGCCGCGCGCTTTGGGCTTGGCATCTGGGCTTGCCAAATCCATCTGGTCCATGGCAGCTTCTACCCCAGTGGCCGCTTGCGTCGTTGGATTGTTTGATGCCTGAACAGCAACCCCATCGCGACAAACATATCATCGATATCCTGATCGAAGAGCGTGCGCCCAGCCTCGCAAAATCGGTGTTTTGGCCGATTATTCGGGCGTCTCTCAACAAATTGCTCGATTATGATCAGGCGGTCACCATGGCCGACACCATCGCATCCTTGCCGGGCCTACCTGCATTAGAGGAAGTGGCGCATCTTCTGTCGGTCCGCACACAAACACGAGGGTTTGAGCATATTCCCAAGAGCGGTCGGTGTGTGATTGTGGCCAATCATCCAACCGGGATTGCCGACGGTATCGCAGCTTGGGACGCGATCAAGCCCATCCGGCCCGACTTAATCTTCTATGCCAATGCCGACGCCCACCGGGTTTCTGCGGGCTTTATCGACGTCTTGGTACCGGTTGAGTGGGAGGAGCATAAGCGGACCCGGGAGAAAACGCGCGAGACCTTGCGCCTGACCCAAGAGGCGTTTCAGGCAGAGCGGGCGATCTTTATCTTCCCGGCAGGTCGACTTGCCCGCCATGTGAATGGGGTGTTGCGAGATCCCGAGTGGATGAGTTCGGCTGTCTCCATCGCCCGAAAGAATCGCGCCCCAATTGTGCCGATCCATATGACAGGCCCTTGGAGCTTTTGGTTTCACTTTTTTGATCGCTTCTCCAAGGAATTGCGCGACATCACCTTGTTCAAAGAGCTGTTGAACAAGAAGGGCCAGCTCTTCACCTTATCGGCTGGTCCCGCGATCCCACCCGACCATCTTTTGGGCGATGCAGCCGAGGTAACCGAACGTCTGAAGCAGCATGTCGAAACCGTGATGCCCGACCGCCCCGATGCGCCCTTTGTGCCGCTGGCACCTGCACCTGCAGCTTAAAATCTGCCGCCTGAATGGCTTGGCTTTCATTGTGACGCGTTCCGCGCTACTCTCTGCTTGTTATGAAATTCCTTGATCAAGCAAAAATCTTCATCCGTTCCGGCGACGGCGGCAACGGCTCGTCCTCGTTCCGGCGCGAGAAATATATCGAATTTGGTGGACCAGACGGCGGTGATGGCGGTCGCGGTGGTGACGTGGTGGTCGAAGCGGTCGACGGCCTCAACACACTGATCGACTATCGCTATTTGCAACATTTCAAGGCTGATCGCGGCCAGAATGGGATGGGGCGCCAAAAGCATGGGGCTTCGGCAGAGGACCTTGTGCTGAAAGTGCCGGTCGGAACCCAGATTTTGGAAGAAGATCGCGAGACCTTGATCGCCGACCTTGCCAAGATTGGCGACCGTGTGGTGCTGGCCAAGGGTGGTAATGGTGGTTGGGGCAATTTGCATTTCAAAAGCTCGGTCAACCAAGCCCCAGATCGGGCGAACCGCGGGCTTGAAGGCGAAGAGAAATTTGTTTGGTTGCGGCTTAAGCTGATCGCCGATGCCGGCCTTGTGGGCCTGCCCAATGCTGGCAAGTCGACCTTTCTGGCTGCGGTTTCGTCGGCCAATCCGAAAGTGGCCGCCTATCCCTTCACCACTTTGCACCCCAATTTGGGCGTGGTGACCTTGGGGCCTGATACGCGCTTTGTGATTGCCGATATTCCAGGTCTGATTGAAGGGGCTGCCGAAGGGGCGGGGCTCGGCACGCGTTTCCTTGGCCATGTTGAGCGCTGCGCCGCCTTGCTCCATCTGGTTGACGGCACAGAAGAAGATGTCGCCCAAGCCTATCGCACCGTACGCGGTGAGTTGGAGGCCTATGGCGAAGATCTTGCCCGTAAGCCTGAGATCATCGCCCTCAACAAGATTGATGCCTTGAGCCCAGAGGAAGTTGCTGAAAAGCGGGCTGCCTTGTCCAAGGAAGCGGGCCGAACCGTGCTTGCTATCTCTGGCGTGTCCAATTCAGGCGTACGCGGAGCTTTGGGTCTGCTCTGGCGGGAAATTGCCAAATCGCGCGGCATTCTTTCCCCAGATTTGGATGACGTGGACTCATTCGGGGAGCCGATGGCAGAAGCCAATGAGGACGGTTGGGCACCATGACGCATCGGGCTTTGCGTCAAGCCAAGCGCATTGTTCTCAAGTTTGGTTCGTCGCTCATCATTGATCCCGCGAGCGGGGAAGCCCGCACGGCGTGGCTGGCAACGGTGGCCCAAGATGTGGCCCACGCGCGAAGCCAAGGCCAGCAGATCGTCATCGTCACCTCAGGTGCCGTCGCACTTGGGCGTGGGGCCTTGGGTCTGCCTGCGGGAAAATTAAAGCTGGAAGAAAAGCAGGCCGCCGCAGCGGCTGGTCAAGTCCGGCTGATGGCCGCTTGGGGTGAGGCGTTTGCCAAGCAAGGCATTGCCGTCGCCCAAGCCCTTGTGACCCCAGACGATACCGAACGGCGCAGGCGCTGGTTGAATGCGCGCGCAACGCTCGACACCTTATTGGCGTGTGGTGCTGTCCCCATCGTCAATGAGAATGATACCGTGGCCACAGATGAGCTGCGCTATGGCGATAATGATCGGCTGGCTGCCCGTGTGGGGCAAATGATCGGGGCAGACGCCCTTATTCTTTTTTCCGACGTCGATGGCCTTTATGAAGCCGATCCGCGCCAAAATCCCGATGCCGCTCATCTTGGCGAAGTCCGTGAGATTACCGACGCCATCGAGGCTATGGCAGGGGGCATCAATCAAAAGGCCGGTGTTGGCTCTGGCGGCATGCGCACCAAGATTGACGCAGCCAGGATCGCCACTGCTGCTGGCTGTAGCGTGGCGATCAAAGACGGCTTCTTAGACCATCCGTTCCGTCGCCTCTTAGAGGGCGGGCGCTCAACCTGGTTTATTCCCGCCGCAGATCGCGAGAGCGCGCGACGGGCTTGGCTGGGCCACAGTTTGAATCCCGCTGGCAGTTTCTGTGTTGATGCGGGCGCGGCAAAGGCCCTCAAAAACGGCGCAAGCCTGTTATCGATTGGCGTAACTTCCGTTGAAGGACAATTTGAGCGTGGCGACGCCATTGCGATCAAGGATGCGGCTGGCCGCATCGTGGCCCATGGCATTTCGGCCTATTCTTCCTCTGATGCGCTGCAAATCCTGGGTCGCCATAGCGATGAGATTGAAGAGATATTGGGCTATGCGGGCAGGCCGGCCTTGGTGCACCGCGATGACCTCGTGCTGGCCTAAGTCGGGACGTTAGGCGGCCCAGCGCTTCTCATTCAGTTCACGGTCTATCGCCTGGGCAAAGTCCTGCTTCGTCAAAACCAGCTTTTCAGTGGCTTGAACCTGTTTGCCGACTTTACGCGCCACATAACGCTGCAATTGCCCATCGGCGCGAATACCAGTCAGGCGCTTGAGATAATTGATTTGGGCCGTGGTTGGCCGACTGACGACCGGCAAGGGCGAGTCCTGCCGATGGGATGGGGCCACAGGCTTGGTGCGGGGGCGTTCTGCCTCCAAGGCTGGCAAAAGAGATAATTGCATCGCCATTCCTTTCTGGTCTTACTGCGATTGATAAGAACAAGATAGGAACGAAAAAACGAGTCTGCAAGAGAAATCGTCAAAATAAGCGCTTGCTTGCGTCCGAATATGACGTTTATGCTCCTTCATTCAGGTTCATGGGCCGTTCAGACCTTGTTTCGTATCGCCAAATAGGCCTTAAACTAATCTCTTGAGAGCCAAAGGCGCGGTAGGGAGCGGGTATGAACGAGCATATGATTGTCGGCCATGATGGGGTGAAGACTTATGTCGCGGATTTCGACCCAGTTGGGGCCTATACGGGGCCGCCTGTTCTGTGTCTGCATGGCCTGACGCGCAATCATAAAGACTTTTTGGCCGTCATCGAACCGATTCGCCGCATGGGCCGCCGGGTTTTGGCGCTTGATGTGCGTGGTCGGGGGCGCTCGGATTGGGACCCCAATCCCAGCAATTATAACCCACTTGTTTATGCCCAAGATGTTCTGACCATTTTGAACCGATTGGGTCTCAAGCGGGCCGTATTCCTTGGAACCAGCATGGGCGGCATTATCACCATGCTGGTCGCAGCCTTTTCTCAAACCACCGTGGCGGGCGCGATCTTGAACGACATTGGTCCCGAAGTGGACCCCGCAGGCCTTAAGCGCATTCAAGGCTATGTTGGTAAAATGGGGCGAGCCCAGACCTGGGATGAAGCTGCGACCATGATGTCGGTGATCGGCGAAGCCGCTTTCCCCGGCAAAGACCTTGCTTTTTGGGCCGATTTTGCCCGAAAGACCTGTATTGAGACAGCCGATGGAATTGTGTTCGATTATGACCCCGCCATCGCGCAAGTAGCCAGTTCTGGTGGGACAGAGGCCATTCCAACCCTTTGGGATCAATATGGGGCCCTGACGCCGATCCCAACAGCGGTTATTCGCGGGGCACTCTCAGATCTTTTGTCGGCTGAAATTGTCGAGCGGATGAAGCAAGCAAAGCCTGACTTGATTACAGCTGAGGTCCCCAATGTTGGCCATGCGCCATCCCTGGAAGAACCGGAGGCTTGGGCGGCAATTGAAGCGATCATTCGCCAGACAAAGTAAGGTAGACCCAAGGTATTGATTATAGCAGTCGAAAGCTGAACCCCGTCAATATTTGTAAACATAAACGTAACCACTTACCGGATACAACGGCTCCCAGATTCTATGGCGCTGAGTTCTATCGAGGCAGGCTCGATGGATAGAGATGTCGGCACAGGACCGGGGAGAGTTGTAATGTTGTCTGGGCTGAATAAAGTAGCGATTTCGAAGAAGCTACCGATGGTGATTGCTGGTCTTGCGGCCTTGGCTGCGGCGATGTCGGGTGGAGCCGCTTACTTAAACTCCCAAAACAATATCAACACCGAAACCCAGAATATGTTGACAGCAACGGCCATTTCTCGCGCCGATGCAGCCAAGGCATTCTTCGATACTTCGGGTGCGCAAGCAAAAGAATTGGCTTCCAGCGCGATCATTTCCTCCGCGCTCGACCGCTTCGCCGCCGCCTATGCGCAATTGGGCCCCGACGCGGAAGCCCAACTTCAAGCCACCTATATTGATCAGAACCCCAATCCAGCTGGTCAAAAAGAAAAGTGGGATGCGGCAAACAATGGCACGGCCTATGATGCCGTCCATGCCGAACTGCATCCTTGGCTGCGCAATATTCTGCGTACGAACGATTTCTACGACATCTTCCTGTTCGATGCGAATGGCCAGAATGTCTATACCGTCTTCAAAGAGCGTGATTTTGCGACCCAATTGGCAAATGGCAAATGGAAAGATTCCGGTCTTGGCGTCCTCGTCCGCGATGTGATCGCCGCAGGTGCCAATGCAGAGCCAAAGCTTGCAGACTTTAAACCTTATGCGCCATCAGCCGATGTACCAGCTGGCTTTATTGCCGTGCCCATCAAGGGTGCGAATGGCGAGTTGAAGGGCGTGTTCGCCATCCAATTGTCGATCAACAAGCTTGACGCGGCGATGCAGCCACAGCCAGCAAACGGCAAGACGGGCGAAAACACCCTGATTGGTGAAGACTTCTTGGTGCGTAACAACTCACCCCACGCCAAAGAGCCAACCATTCTCAAGCAGAAGGTCGACAATGAGTTTGTGAAGCAAGGCTTTGAAGGCAAAGCCACCACAACCGTGACCAAAGACGCGGATGGTAATGCAGCAATCACCGCTTTCGTGCCCTTCACCACTTTGGGTGCGAAGTTTGTTGTGGCTGCCGATGAAACCGTCGCAGAGGCGCAAGAGCCCTTGCGGGCTTTGGCCTTGAACATTCTGTTGGCCACCTTGGTTGCCATCGGTGCTGCCGCAGCAGCAGGCTTCTGGTTTGCCCGCAGCTTGTCCAAGCCAATCTCGGATATCACTGACACGATGCGTACCCTCGCAGGCGGTGTGACCGATCTGATGGTTCCAGGCCGTGATCGTGGTGACGAATTGGGCGAAATGGCCGAAGCGGTTGAAGTCTTCCGGGAAAATGCCATCGAGCGCATCGCCCTTGAAGCTGCTGCCAGCGAAGAGACCAAGATCCAAATGCGCCGCGCAGAAGCCATTGCTGCTGCTACCCAAGCCTATGAGCAAGTGGCCGGTGACATGCTGCGCACCGTGGCTGCTGCCTCGGCCGAGTTGGAAGCAACCGCACAAGCCATGACGGCTGCTGCTGACCGCACCAATATGATGGCCTCCAGCGTGGCCGCTGCCGCCGAAGAAAGCACCGTCAGTGCCTCGACCGCTGCAGGTTCGGCTGAAAGCCTCACCAGCTCCATCTCGACCATTCAGTCTAATGTGTCTGAATCGAGCTCGGTCGCCATTGAAGCAGTCCGCTTGAGCGGGGAAGCCCAAGGTGCGGTAAGCGAACTGGCCAATTCGGCCCGTCGCATCGGCGAAGTGGTTGAGCTGATCAAAGGCATTGCCGACCAAACCAACCTCTTGGCCCTGAACGCCACCATCGAAGCGGCACGTGCCGGGGAAGCAGGTCGCGGGTTTGCCATCGTGGCGCAAGAAGTCAAAAACCTTGCAAGCCAAACCGGCAATGCGACGGAGGATATCGCCGCCCAAATCGGCTCGATCCAAGGCGCTGTGGATGGTGCTGTTGATGCCATGTCGCGTATCGAAGCAGTTATCACCCGTATCAACCAAAATGCAGGCATGATTGGCCAGTCGGTCGATATGCAGGCAACGGTGACCCAAGAGATCGCCAGCGCCATTACCCAAGTGGCTGCGGCTTCCCAATCGGTGGCCTCGGACGTGTCGCGTGTGACCGAAACGGCGGGTGAAACTGGTGCGGCTGCAAGCCAAGTCTTGGCCGCCAGCCGCGAACTCTCGGTCCAAGCCGCCAAGCTCGATCAAGAGACGCAAGAATTCTTGGAGCGCGTTCGCGCCGCCTAATCAGGCCTCGACCATCTCTGACAAACAAAAAGGCCCGCTGAGCGATCAGCGGGCCTTCTTCATTTAGGCCACAGCCAGATGGGCCGGGGCACCCAAGCTCTTGTGGAAGGACACTAAGGGGATGCGGTCTTGTTGGGCCAAGCTAAAGCGCTGGACCGCGCCCTTGGGAACAAAGCCGAGCTTTTCCAAGAGGTGCAGACTAGCCGGATTGTCGGGATGGGCTTCTGCTTCCAGAGCGGTAAAGCCTGTCTGGCGCGTTGCCCAGTCCAGCACCGCCTCCATCGCCTCGCGCCCGAGGCCTTGGCCCCAGAATTCTGGCAAGAAGGCATAGCCCAATTGGGCGCAGCCGGGTTTGGTTTGCCGCAGGCCAATCTGGCCGACAACATCACCTTCGCCATTCTCCACCGCCCAGACAAATTCGAGGCCGCGGGCTTCACTGGCCCGGATCATCAAGATCATCGCGCTGGCATGCAGGGGCGTGAAGGGCTTGGGGATGGTGCATAGGCCGCGTGCCACCTCCGGCCGGTTCAAGAGATCGGCGAGCGCAAGGCTATCCTCATGCTCTAACGGCCGCAGCAAGAGGCGCGGGGTCAATAGGGCTGGCGTCATGACCTCGGTCTCCTTTCTGCTTCGGCGATATCGCGCCGCATGACTTGTGTGGGCCTGGATTTGCCCGTGGCGAGCACGCTCATGTCGCGAATCGCATCGACCTTGTAGAAGCCAAGTTTTTCAAGCACGTGACCAGATTGTGTGTTTGTCGTGGCAAAGCCAGCAACCAGATAGGCAGGGTCGAGGTCGGTGATTGCCGCCGCGATCAGGGCTTTACCCGCTTCGGTGGCATAGCCTTGGCCCCAATAGGGCACGCCCAGCCAATAGCCGAGTTCCCAGGCAGAGCTGCCATCCAGCGTCATGCGGTCCATCCAGTGCAGACCCATGGCCCCCATAAAGCCTTCAGCCTTATGCTCAATCGCAAAGACATAGTTTTCCTTACCAGCCCACATGTCCGGCTGTTTGCTCAACCAGTCTTCGCCGTCTTGTTCACGGTAGGGGTGGGGCATGCGGGATAGATTGCCCGATACGCGCAGATCATTTGCCAGGCATACCAGACGGTCGAGGTCAGTCATCTGCAAGGGGCGCAGGGTGAGGCGGCTCGTGTCAATGTGGGTACGCATGGCAAAGTCTCCAATCGGAAACCCGCGCGGGGTGGGGGGAGACTGGCCCGAACCAAACTCTGGTTCAAAGGACCTATTTGCATCAGGGCATAATGCAAACGGGGGGCCGGTGATCCGGCCCCCCGCGCGGGAAATGGTCTGTTTGACCGGATCACCCCTTTTCAGGGAGACGATCCGGAGTGGTTCAGGACCGCCTTATTCTGCTGCTTCCGCAATTGGCATGACGGATACAAAACATTTGTCGTCGCGCTTGCGGGTATAGACGACCTGGCCATTGGCGGTCGCAAAGAGGGTGTGGTCGCGGCCAAGGCCAACGTTTTCACCAGCAAAGAATTTGGTGCCGCGTTGACGCACGAGGATGTTGCCCGAAACAACCATTTCGTTGCCGAACTTCTTGACGCCAAGACGCTTGGAGTGCGAGTCGCGACCGTTGCGTGACGAGCCGCCGGCTTTTTTATGTGCCATGTGTCAGTCTCCTGTGCGCTTGGTTACGCGTTGACGGCGGTGATGTGAACGACACTGCCCCATTGGCGGTGGCCGTTACGACGACGATAGGTCGAGCGACGGGTCTTTTTCATGACCATCACTTTGTCGCCCTTGCGGGTTTCCAGCAAAGTTGCAGCAACCGTTGCGCCTGCCACGAGGGGGGCACCAACGGTGACGCCTGCTTCACCACCAACCATCAGCACGTCGCTGAAGGTGATGGCGCTGCCTGCTTCGCCTTCTAATTTCTCAATCACAAGCTTGTCGCCTGCAGCGACTTTATATTGCTTGCCGCCAGTTTTGATCACCGCGAACATCGCGCTGTTCCTTGATAAGGGGCGAACGGACCAGACCGGGGATCGGGATGGGGTTCGCGGAATAAACGAAAGCGCCCGCCATGACGGCGAGCGTTAGGGAGGGTGTCCTTAAAGTCGCAAGCGCTCGAAGTCAATTGAGAATGCTGATGTTCGCGGCCCTTTATGGCACCTTGGGCGTAAGAAAATCCAGCAAAGCTAGTCATACGCCCTTGGCACGCGCGCCGCGTTAAAGCCCAAGAGCCGCGCTTGCCCGTTTTCGATCGCAATTTCAATCGGGGCCGATAGGGCAGGGACCGCCATCCCATTGGGCTTTAGCGCCCCTTGACCGCGAATTTCGCCTTGCCATTGCCCGTCTGCTGTCGCCTGCAAGCGGCCCGTGCCCTGATCAAAGAACAGGGGGCCCCAGTTGATTTGCGCCGCCATAATGGTGAACGCACCCTGCGCCTTTGCCCACGCTTTGGTCGATTGCAATAAAGTCTGGCCTTGGCTGATCGGGCCGGTGATCCGCAGCTTGTCGATCTTAGCGCCTAGAATCGCGGCAGGCCCTTCGGGCAGCGCGCTTAACTCCAGACCTTCTAGGTCAAATGCAAAGGCCAGTCGGCTTGGCTCTTTCGGATCTGCGACCAAATGCACCTCGCCAGCCCCCGTGCGCCATGGGGCAGGTCCCAGACCAGAGGGGTCGGCGACACCGGCCTGCAAGCCTTGAAACGTCAAGGAAAACCGCGCCAATTGGCCTTCCTTAAAGCGCAGACTGGCCTTGAGATCGGTGGCCTGCAGCGGCCGTACTGGCCCGCCGGGCAGTTTCAGCTTCGGCTCCAGCGCGCCTTCCAGGGCCCAGAGATTGAGGTTGAAGGGCGAGGCCGCCGCCACGAAACGAGAGGCTTCAAACACAAAGCCCGAGCGCGTCTGGACGCGCAGATCGGTAATTTCTGCTTCAAACCGATAGGGGAAGCCTTTGACCGCGATAGTCTCTTTCGGCTGGGCCGGCAAAGCAGCCGACACACGGTCTTTAAGGGCTAGGGCGGTTTGGCTCCAATAGACATAATAGCCCGCCAGAACGAGGGCCCCTGTGGCTAAAGGAAGGATCAGGCCGAAGAGGGATTTGGACTTAGTCATCAATCGCCGCCACCGCCGCCACCGCCATCTCCACCGCTGCCATCAAAGCCGTCAAAACCCCGATCTCTGATCCCGTTGCTTTCACGCGCGCGGTCCCCATAAGCCTTCCAGTCAAATTCAGCCTCTCCGCCCTTTTCGTGTTTGTCCGAGGGTTTTGGCGCGTTGTTGGAGTCACTCGAAGCAGCCCCGCCGCCCCCGTCACCACCGTCGCTTTGCTTCTTTCGGTTGGCCTCTTGAAAAGAGATTCGTTCAGCATGCTCGTCCAGCAAAGCCTGACTGGCCTCTTCAATTCGGCTTTCCAGCAATTCCATAAAGGGGCCGCGTTTGAGGCCGGGCGGGATCACGGGCAGAAACTCAAACACGACTTTGCCGGGATAGCGCATAAAGCCCTTCGCAGGCCATGAAACACCGGTATTCAACGCGAGCGGCACACACGGCACGCCCAGCATCATGTAAATGGCGGCCACCCCAGGCTTATAGTCAGGCTCAGCCCCAATCATTTGGCGGGTGCCTTCGGGGAAAATAATCAAGGGGCGGCCTTGTTCAAACCGTTCTTTG
The DNA here is from genome assembly GCF_020253525.1 of Aquidulcibacter sp. Classification (GTDB taxonomy): domain Bacteria; phylum Pseudomonadota; class Alphaproteobacteria; order Caulobacterales; family Aquidulcibacteraceae; genus Aquidulcibacter. The sequence continues at coordinate 7,083 of NZ_JADCBK010000070.1, read as the reverse complement.
GCTTGCGCCACCATGGCTTTAAGCGCACTCATATGGCCGGAACGGTCGATGGCAATCAGCCCGGCTTTGCGGCAGTACCAGCCGAAAATCGGCAGGTTCAACAACTCCTGCTTCAGCACATAGACCGGCATATTCGTAAATAGGGTAGGGATGATTGTATCCAGAACGCTTTGGTGCTTGGCCGCAATCATGATCGGCCCATCGGGCAAATGCTCCAGTCCGCGCACTTCATAGGTAATGCCCGCAATCCACTTCGCACCAAAGCGCATGACTTTGGCCCAGACCTCCATGACGCGCGCGCCGCCCAGAGGGGAGATAAATACATAAGGCGCGCCCAACGTGCCGACGATCAGCACGCTGCCCCATAACCACAGCATCAAGAGAAACGACCGGATTAAGGTCATGGCGTTTGTCCTTTGTGAAACAGACTTATCTGTTTCAACGCAATTTCTGTATCGCCTTCTAAAAGCCCGCGCCCGATGGAGACAAGATATTTGCCATATTCCAAGGCTAAGGCCCGTGTTGGGCGTTCATTCTTCCACCAGTCGCCGTCAAATTCACGCGTGGTCTGCACAGGGTAGGGGATCAGCACCACATCTGGAATAGCGCGGCGCATCTCAAACAGGCTGCGTGGCATGTGATAGGCGTCTGTGATCACCACAAGCGTTTTGATTTGATGGACGCGCACCCAGATGGCGGCCTCTTCGGCATTGCCAATCGTGTCGGTCGCCCGGCGACCCATGTCGATACAGCAGGCATAGGTTTCTTCAGCCCCACCGGCTACCGCGCGCACTTCCTGCGCCGTTGTGATCCGATTGACGCCTGAGATGAGGAGGCGCGGCACCGCCTTGCTCTCAACCAGCTTAACCCCAGCAATCAGCCTTTGGTCAGAGCCACCCGTCAAAGCCGCAGCCCCATCGGCCCGGAGCGGCTGGGTGGGGGTCTTGAGCGAGGTTACATGATCGCCAAAGCGGATAAAGCCAATCAGCAGTGCCAAGCCGCCAAGCAGGCTTACAACAAAGATCAGGCGCGAAATGAGGGTGGAGGAGCGCACAACCGTGCCCGATGGGCGGTGCAGCCCCCGTTCACGTGCCTTGCGCCAGAGCCATGCCATCTCACACCAAATCCCTCAAAGTTGCCCGCGCGGCGAGATCGGCTGCAACCGCACTCGCACAGGCGGTAACCAAAGGCGCGACCAGCAAGATCCACAAATCGGTCCAATTCAACAAGGGCGCACCACTGGTGAAGTCTGACGCCCCAAAAGCAAATACGGTTGAACCAATCAAAGCGATCACGCCAGCTGCATTGGCCCCCAAAAGGCCCGCAACAAAGCCGAGGCGCAAGAAGCGGATTTGAACCTCGCGCGCGACAAAAGAATCCTTTGCGCCCACCAGATGGAGGATATTGACCGCTTCCCGTCGGGTCTCAAGCGCCGCGCGGGCCGCAAAGGCAATGGTGGCAATGGCTGCCACAACCAACGAGACTAAGGCCATAATGGCCACAATTCGCACCACGGTCGATGTGCGCAAGACTTCACCCGTAAAGCGGCTATGGTCATCCACCACGACCGTAAAGCCCGCCGTTTTGAGGGCTTTTTCAATATCGGCTTTCACATTGGTTTGGCCCGCAACCACCCCCACTTCGATCAGACGGGGGACGGGCAGTGCGTCCAACGTCGCCCCCATATCGGTGCCATAATTGCGCAAGAGTTCCTTGGCCCGCTCTCGGCTCATGGCTTCACTGCGCGTCACACCTTGGATGCGGCCGACAATTTGGGCAGCCCGCGCAAGGTCTTCATCCGTCCGGGGGCTTTGCACCACCACGCTCATCGCGCTCTTCAAGTCACTCGTCCACGTATTGGCGGCGCGGAAGCCAGCCGAAGCCCCCAGGCCCGCCAAACATCCCAAAGCGCACATGATGGAAACCACAATGGTCAGGGGTCGTACTTGGCGCGAATCTGCAGGCAATAGCGCGCGGTCGGATTCGCGGCTAATCAGTCTCCACAGCGCTTTAAGCCGTTCAATCATCGCTTCGCCTTTGGTGCTTGCTCAAAATTGGGTGCTTGGGTCAATTCGCCAGCCTCCAGTCTCAAAACAGGGGCCCCCGAACGCCGCACCAAGTCAAGATCGTGGGTCGCGATCACCACGGTCGCACCCAGCTTATGCAGCTCGATGAACAAACGAATGATTCGGGCGCCCATATCCGGGTCAACGTTGCCCGTCGGCTCGTCGGCGATCAAAAGGGAAGGCTTGCCCACCACGGCGCGCGCGATGGCAACGCGCTGTTGTTCCCCACCCGATAAAGTCTCTGGCAAGGCATCAATCCGCCCGCCCAAGCCAACCCAGCGCAATAAATCATCCACATCTTCTGCATAATCGGCCAAGGGCACGTCGCGCACCCGAAACGGCATGGCGACATTATCAAAGACGGACAAATGCGGCAGAAGGCGGAAATCTTGGAACACCACGCCAATCTTGCGCCGCAGCATGGGTAAATCGTCGCGGCTGGCGCTGCCAACATCGACCCCAAACAGATTGGCGCGCCCTTGGCTGGGGCGCAGTGCCAAATACATCAGCTTCAGCAAGGTCGACTTGCCCGCCCCCGAAGGCCCCGTCAAAAAGTAGAAGCCACCGCTTTCCAGCTCAAACGACACATTGCGTAACGCTTGCGTGCCGGAGCCATAGGTGACGCCGACCTTATCAAAGCGGACGATGGGTCCGCCTTCGCGATAGCCAGGGGTGCGAGTTTTTTCATTCATGAGTAGACTCTGACAGCGAATAAGCGCTTTTTTATGGTTGCGCTAGCCGGGTGATTCGTCTCTTTCATGCTACTCACATGCCCTCAATGTTCTGCGAAGTACAATGTCGCTGATGGTGCGATTCCGCCATCGGGGCGCACTGTCCGCTGTGCGGCATGTGGAAACTCGTGGCGGGCCATGCCAGAGGGGGCCATTGGCTATGCGACAACCACCCCAAGGCCCCCCAGTGCTGCTGAAGTAAAAAAGGCCGGATTGCTGGCAAAACTGGGGCTTGGCAGCAAAAAGCCCAAGCGCGGTAAGCTAGAGCCGCATGAATTGGCGCGTCAAAAGGCGTTGAACCAAATCAAAACCACCCACCGATTAGCTGCGACCATTCCTTGGGCCATCAGCTTTAGTCTCTTGATTGGTATTGTGTGGGCAGCAGCTATTTATCGGTCAGACATTGTGCGGGCTTGGCCCAAATCGGCAACGGCCTTTGCGGCGGTTGGTTTGCCAGCCAATCTTTATGGTGTGGATATTCGCGACATCACAATCATTTCATCTGCGGATGAGAAGGGGCCCAAGATTGAGGTGAAGGGTGTGCTTCAATCGGTCTCGCGCACGCCGGAATTCATTCCCTATCTCAAAGTCTCTTTGGTCGATTCAAAAGGCCTTGAGCGCCTGTCCTGGATGGTGGATCCAGGTATTGAGAGCTTAGCCCCCGGCAAGGCGCATGCATTCGTCAGTTCGCGCTCAAACCCCGTACGCGGCAGCCTGAAAGCGGTCATCACCTTTGCCGATCCCCCGCGTAAGGGCCCACGGCCTAAACCAGAACCGGCAACGGGTAAGTCTGGCTTGATGGGGGCAGAGCCTGCAGCACCAGCCAAGCCCACCGCTGTTCCAATGGTTGAGCAAGGCGAGGGCCATGACGCCCCTGTCGCGGCACGTTAAGTAAACAGAGAGGCGGGACCCGTGACGTCACATTTGGATATTCTGGTTTCCGCACACGAAATCGACAGCCGCATTCAAGAGCTGACGGGCCAGATTGCTGGCCGGTTGGACGAGGATGCCGTGGTGGTCGGCCTGTTACAGGGTGCTTTTGTCTTTATGGCCGATGTGGTGCGTGGCCTTGCCCGCCATGGCAAAACCCCGCGCACAGACTTTCTTTGGCTATCCAGCTATGGTGACGCGCAAGAAAGTGGGGGCCGCATTAACGTGCTGGCAGATTTGCAAAAGCCGATTGGGGGCAAACAAGTTCTGATCGTCGATGATGTCTATGATACGGGCCGGACGATCCTGTTTGCCAAATCCTATCTGGCGTCCAAGGGCGCGCGGGAGGTTTTGACCTGCCTGTTGGCGCGCAAGCCTTTGGCCGCAGAACTGCCCGCACCGGACTATCTGGGCTTTGACCTGCCAGACCGCTTCTTGGTTGGTTATGGCTTGGATGATGCGGGCAAAGGCCGCGGCCTTCCCGATATTTGTGCGGTTAAGACTTAGGATCAATTGGGTCCGTCTTGAGACGGGCGAGGATTTGTTTCCAGCGTACCGCTACCCAAATGAGAGACCACGCATTGCCGAGAAAGATAATGGGCACGGCCCAAAAAAGCCGCGTCTTCACGTCGCGCTCAATCACCCAAACCGCAAGCCCATAGAGCACAAAGCCAAGATAGAGGTCAAAAAGCGATACCCGGCCCCACGGCATTGCCGTAATGGCACCAAACTCTGCCGCAAAGTCACCGCGCACACTGGCCCAGCCAATCAGCGCCGTAAAAGCCACAGCCAAAACAATCAGGATCAAACGAATAGGGTGGGTCATGCCAGATGATTTAGCACGATTGCGCGCAAGTTCGAGGTGTCTGTGCGTTGCGTTTTTTCAGGCGCCCGCTAAGGGAGCGAGGAACAACGAAGATTTTTAAGTCTGCTAGTGGGAACTGACATGGTCACGCTCAATAAGATTTACACGCGCACCGGCGATAAGGGCACCACCAGCCTGGCTACAGGCGAGACCGTGCCGAAATTTGATGCCCGGGTGGAGGCCTATGGCGCCGTCGATGAAGCCAATGCCGCCATTGGTGTAGCCCGTCTGCATAGTGCAGCCGATGTTGAGCTCGACGCGATTTTGGGTCGCATCCAAAATGATTTGTTTGATCTGGGTGCCGATTTGGCGACGCCCGAACGCGGTAAGCCCTTAGGCTGGGAAGCCTTGCGCATTTTGCCCAATCAAGTGACGCGGCTTGAAAACGAAATCGACGCGATGAATGCGGCCATTCCAGCCCTTGATTCCTTCATCTTGCCCGGTGGAACCGCTTTATCGGCCTATTTGCATGTCGCCCGCACCATCACCCGGCGGGCAGAGCGGCAGGTGGCCGCTTTGATGCAGACCGAAGGCGAAGTCGTCTCCGACTCTGTTCTGCATTATCTCAACCGCTTGTCTGACTTATTGTTTGTGGCGGGCCGCCGCGCCAATGCCAATGGGGCAGAGGATGTGAAATGGGTGCCGGGGCTAACGCGCTAACCCCCAAGCTGTGGCGCGGGCCCTATGGGGCGACGTCTTCCACGATTTTAAACTCAATCCGGCGGTTTTTCGCATCAGCCTCGGCATTGCCGCGGGCATCCTTGGGCTGGGTTTCGCCATAGCCCGTTACGCCCAACAGGCTGGCCGGTACGGACTTGGATACCAGATAATCAGCCACCGATTGGGCGCGTCGTTCGGATAGGGCTTGGTTTGCAGTGGCATCGCCCCGCGCATCTGTATGCCCGCCCAATTCCACCCGATAGGTCTCGCACCGCTTGGCCACCGCTGCCAAGGCATCGAGCAAGGGCTTTGACTCCTCCGCCAACACCGCACTGCCTGAGCCAAAATTGATCACCCGCCCATCCAGCAAGGTGTCATAGGCGGTTTGGCAGGCTTTTGCGTCAGGCGTGGCACCCATGGTGGAGGCGGCATCTGGCGCATCAGCCATGGCTTGGCCCGCCAAAGTAATCGCATTTTCCAGCGCGAGGACAACGCCCACATGGCTTGGATCATTCAGCACGGCCTGTTTCACCACCTCAAAAGCCCGGGTGCGATCATCGGCTTCAAGCGTATCGCCAGAGATGGTCAGAACCCCAGACTTAAAGCTTACTTCGGCAAAGGACAGCTTCTCCTCATCCAGCGCCAAACGGGCAAGGTCGCGCCAATCGGTCTTTTTGGGCGCTTCTGCTTCTGCAGCTTTGTCGGGCATGGCGGGCTTGGTGGGGCCGGTGAGCGCTAGGCCAGTTGCTGCAAGCGCCGCAAAAATCGCAATGGCCACACCTGTTCCCGAAGCAAGGGCTTTCCGGCGGCGTTGCGACTTTTCGCTCATCACGCAATCTTTCTCTGATTAGCCCGCTTTTGCGGCTGAAAACAGGATTTAAAGCGCTTGTCTAACCCTGCTCCTTCCCAGTGTCACCTTGATTCCCGCATCAAAACACCGTGTGCATTTTGGGATGGCGCAGTGAATTCAGGCAGATTGATTGCCGCCCGCGCCATGTCGCGATAAACACCGCCTCCAACTTTTCTCCCACCGGGCCTCACGATGACCGAAACCAAACAAAATGCGCCGAGCCGTCCGCTTGCTCGCTCGCCGCGCGGCTTTATTGACCGCCGGGCAGATGCCCTGTTGGCAGAGCGCAGCGTCGTGGAAAAAGTCCTGCGCGTCTATGAATCCTGGGGCTATGAGCGCTTAGAAACCCCCAGCTTTGAATATGCCGATGCGCTGGGCAAATTCCTGCCAGATCAAGATCGTCCTAATGAAGGCGTGTTCGCGCTTGAGGATGATGACGGCCAATGGATGAGCTTGCGCTATGATTTAACCGCACCCTTGGCCCGCTTTGCCGCGCAAAACTGGGACAGCCTGCCCAAGCCGTTTCGCCGCTGTGCCGCAGGGCCTGTTTGGCGCAATGAAAAGCCCGGCCCCGGTCGTTATCGTGAATTCTGGCAATGTGACGCCGATTGCGTCGGCTCTGCAAGGCCCGAAGCCGATGCTGAAGCCATTGCCATGGGGGCTGCCGCTGTAGAGGCCGCAGGCGTGCCGCGCGGGCTTTATGTCGTCAATGTCTCAAACCGCAAACTGCTCGATGGGCTTTTGGCCAAGATCGGCGTCGATGTGGCTGATACCGCCACACGTCTGGGCGTGCTTCGGGCCGTCGATAAGCTCGACCGCTTAGGCCCCGAAGGGGTAGAGCTTTTGTTGGGCGCAGGCCGCAAGGATGAGTCGGGTGATTTCACCAAGGGCGCAGGGTTAGGCAACAATGCCATCGCCCAAGTCATGGCCTTTACCTCCACCCGCAAAGCCACGCGCTTAGAAACCTTGGCCGCCCTGGAT